>JBEIFU010000004.1:0-28377 GCA_040382295.1 Alphaproteobacteria bacterium | reverse complement strand
GCGTATCCGGTGTCGGATGGTCCGCTGATCGGCGCGTCAGGCGCCATCGGTGGCGTGGTCGGTGCCTATCTGATCCTTTATCCGCGGGTGCGGATGTGGGTGCTTGCGTTTGCGCGCATCCCCCTCAAGGTGCCGGCCTATCTGATGGTGGGTGCGTGGCTTGCCTTCCAGATCTTCTCGGTGTTCTTCCAGGCGGAAACCAGCACGGCTTGGTGGGCGCATATCGGCGGGTTCGGAGCGGGCGTGATCCTGGTTTTCATTTTCAAGAGGCCGGGGCAGAAGCTGTTCGCTGGCGCGCCATCGCAGTAGGGGCACTCTGCCGCTTGCGTCAGGTGCAGCGGGCGACCGCGCCCGATTAACCACTGCGCTGTGGGATATTGAGCATGCGCCCTGCGGAAAATGTGGCGCTTCGTTGACAGGTTTGTTGCTTGCCCGTAATTTGTGCACCGCACAATGCTCGTCGTAATCACGTGTTTCCGGCGGCCCGATCGAGGATCATGCCGCCAGCCAGATCAGGATCTACAGCTCACGCTGCCTTGGCCCCAAGAGAGAGATGTTTCGGATGAAGGTGCTTGTACCGATCAAGCGCGTCGTTGACTACAACGTGAAGATTCGCGTCAAGGCGGATCAGACGGGTGTCGACCTCGCGAATGTAAAGATGTCGATGAACCCGTTTGACGAGATCGGCGTGGAAGAGGCCATCCGCCTGAAGGAAAAGGGCGTTGCGACGGAAGTGATCGCGGTTTCGATCGGGCCGAAGGAAACGCAGGAGACAATCAGGACAGCGCTGGCCATGGGTGCCGATCGCGGGATCCTCGTGAATGCAGCGGCTGACGTGGAACCTCTCACGGTAGCGAAGATCCTCGCCGGTATTGCCAAGGCAGAGGGGCCGAGCCTGATCATCCTTGGCAAGCAGGCGATCGACGACGATAGCAACCAGACAGGGCAGATGCTTGCCCAACTGCTTGGCTGGCCGCAGGGCACCTTTGCCTCGAAAGTGGTCATCGATGGCGGCAAAGCCGAGGTCACGCGCGAAGTGGATGGCGGCCTGCAGACCGTCAGCCTCACGCTGCCCGCGATTGTCACGACCGACCTGAGGCTGAACGAGCCTCGCTATGCGTCTCTTCCGAACATCATGAAGGCCAAGAAGAAGCCGATCGATGAAAAGACGCCGCAGGATTTCGGGGTCGATGCCAGCCCTCGCCTCAAGGTGCTCAAGGTCAGCGAGCCGGCGAAGCGCCAGGGTGGCGTGAAGGTGAAGACCGTGCAGGAGCTCGTCGAGAAGCTCAAGAACGAAGCAGGAGTGATCTAGACATGTCCGTTCTGCTGATTGCCGAGCATGACAACAAGGCCCTGAAGGATTCCACGGCGAAGACGCTGGCGGCGGCGCTCGCCCTCGGGGGACCGGTGGACATCCTTGTCGCGGGACACAATGCAAAAGGCGTGGCCGAGGCCGCTTCCAGGCTTTCCGGCGCGGCGAAGGTGCTCCTGGCCGATGATCCGCAATATGCGCATCAGCTTGCCGAGACGATGTCGAGCCTGATCGTGGGACTTGCGGGGACATATGGCAGCATCGTCTCGCCAGCCTCGGTCAGCGGCAAGAATTTCATGCCGCGCGTGGCGGCAGCGCTGGACGTGGCGCAGGTTTCGGAAATCGTTTCCGTCGATGCGGCTGACACGTTCACCAGACCCATCTATGCCGGCAATGCAATGCAGCAGGTCCAGGTGCCTGCAGGCTCGAAGAAGGTGCTGACGGTGCGCTCAACAGCCTTCAAGGCGGTCGAGGCCAATGGTTCGGCGCCGATCGAGGCGGTAGGTGCCGGCGCCAATCCGGGCGTGTCGCAGTTCGTACGCGAGGAACTGTCCAAGTCGGAGCGCCCGGAGCTTGCGGGTGCGCGCGTCGTCGTTTCCGGCGGCCGTGGCATGCAGTCGGGCGAGAACTTCCATCTGCTCGAGAAAGTTGCCGATCGGCTCAAGGCTGCGGTCGGCGCGAGCCGCGCGGCCGTCGATGCAGGGTTTGTTCCGAATGACTACCAGGTCGGACAGACCGGCAAGGTGGTGGCGCCGGAGCTTTATATCGCTGTCGGCATCTCGGGCGCGATCCAGCACCTGGCCGGCATGAAGGACTCGAAGGTCATCGTGGCGATCAACAAGGACGAAGAGGCGCCTATCTTCCAGGTGGCCGACTATGGCCTGGTTGGTGACCTGTTCAAGGCGGTGCCGGAACTCGATGACGAACTGAAGAGCAAGGGCTATTGACCGCCTGACCGCGGCCGCAACCGACAAGGCAGCAAAAGAGGATCCCATGGATATTCAACGGATCGGTGTCATCGGCGCCGGGCAGATGGGCAATGGCATCGCCCATGTCTGTGCGCTGGCGGGCTACGAGGTCCTGCTGCACGACGTCAAGGCGGAAAAGATCGATGCCGCCTTCGAGGTCATCTCGATGAACCTGTCGCGCCAGGTCGCGCGCGGCAAGATCAGCGATGCCGACAAGGATCGTGCGATGAAGCGAATTGTCGCGGCGCCCTCGATCGATGCGTTTTCGGGCGTGGACCTTGCCATCGAGGCTGCGACGGAAGACGAGAAGGTCAAGCGACAGATCTTCATCGGCCTGTGTCCGAAGCTGAACAAGACGGCGATGATCGCGAGCAATACCTCGTCGATCTCGATCACGCGGCTTGCGTCGGTCACCGACCGCCCGGAACGCTTCATCGGCCTGCACTTCATGAACCCGGTGCCGCTGATGCAGCTGGTCGAGCTGATCCGTGGCATTGCGACGGAAGAGGAAACGTTCCAGGCGATGCAGGGCCTGGTGAAGCGCCTGGGCAAGACGCCGGCGAACTCGGAAGACTTCCCTGCTTTCATCGTAAACCGCATCCTGCTGCCCATGATCAACGAGGCCGTCTATACGCTCTATGAGGGTGTGGGAACGGTCGATGCCATCGATACGGCGATGCGGCTGGGCGCGAACCACCCGATGGGCCCCCTGCAGCTGGCGGACTTCATCGGACTGGATACGTGCCTGTCGGTGATGCAGGTGCTCTATGAGGGTCTTGCGGACTCCAAGTATCGCCCCTGCCCGCTTCTGGTGAAGTATGTCGAGGCCGGGTGGCTTGGACAGAAGACCAAGCGCGGGTTCTACGATTATCGCGGCGAGAAGCCAGTGCCGACGCGCTGAGGCGTTCGGTGTCGAGCGCGACCTTACTCGCCCGCGGCCGCTGGTAGCGCTTTTCTGACGAGCTCGATCGCTGCGGGTGCGTCCCATTCCATGGGCCCCGTGACGCGGCCCAGTTCCATGCCCTTTGCGTCAATGAGCAGGGTCGTCGGGAGGCCTGAGGTCCTGGCTTCGGCAATGGCGCGCATCGAGGGATCGAGGAAGATCCCGAGACTGCTTATGTCGGCCTGCCTGTAGAAGGCCGATACGGCCTTGCTGCCGTCGCGGTCGAGACTGAGGGCGATCACGATGACGCCCTCGTCGCCCAGAAGGCGCTGCAGGCGATCGAGCATGGGCATTTCGGCGAGGCAGGGCGTGCACCAGGTGGCCCACAGGTTCAGGACGATGACCTTGCCGCGGAAGTCGGCCAGGGTGAGGCTCTTGCCCTTCTCGTCACTGAATTTCAGGTCGGGGGCGGCAACAGGTGCTTCCAGGGGGATGAACTGCCCCACGGCGCCGAGGGAGGCCCTGGTGCTGGCCGGAAGGGGCGCGGGATCTTCGGCTGCGAACCGGCTGTAGACGACCACGGCTGCGATGGTCATGATGGCCAAAGCAACACCCATTATGAGCAGATTTCGGTTGAGCGGCATTTTCTGTTTCCGGATCGTCAGGACGGCATGACCAAGAACGAAATGTGGGGCGGCAGATTCGCGCAAGGCCCCGGCGAGATCATGAAGGACATCAATGTGTCCATCGATTTCGACCGGCGCCTTTACGCCCAGGACATTATGGCCTCGCAGGCCCATGCGCGCATGCTGGCCGAGCGCGGCATTATCGCACAAGAGGACGCAAGGGCCATTGTCGCGGGGCTGGACCAGGTCCGGGCCGAGATCGATGCCGGAAAGTTCGTCTTTTCGCGCGAACTCGAGGACATTCACATGAATGTCGAGGAGCGCCTGAAGCAGCTTATCGGCGCGCCGGCGGGGCGATTGCACACTGCCCGCTCGCGCAATGACCAGGTGGCCACCGATTTCCGGCTTTGGGTGCGTGATGCCATCGACCGGATCGACGGTGCGATCGTCCATTATCAGCGCTCGCTCGTTGGTGTAGCGGGCGCGCATGTGGCCACCGTGATGCCCGGCTTCACCCACTTGCAGACAGCTCAGCCCATCACCTTCGGTCATCACCTGATGGCCTATGTCGAGATGGCTGCGCGTGACCGTTCGCGCCTGCGGTCGGCGCGGGAGACCACGAACATCAATCCGCTGGGGTCGGCAGCACTGGCGGGGACGTCGTTTCCGATCGACCGCGAGATGACAACGTCGGCGCTGGGGTTCAGCGAGGCGATGCGCAACTCGCTCGACGGCGTCTCGTCGCGCGACTTCGCGCTGGAATTCCTGAGCACGTGCGCGATCCTGATGACGCATCTGTCGCGGCTGGCCGAGGAGGTGGTGCTGTGGACCTCGCCTGCGTTCCGGTTCGTGCGGCTGTCGGATGCTTTCTCGACCGGCTCTTCGATCATGCCGCAAAAGCGCAACCCGGATGCGGCGGAGCTTGTACGTGCGAAATGTGCCCGTGTCACCGGATCGCTTGTGACGCTGATGGGCGTGATGAAGGCGCTGCCGCTTGCCTATGCCAAGGACCTGCAGGAGGACAAGGAAGCGGTGTTCGACGCGGCGCATGCGACCGAGCTTGCGCTGGCGGCGATGGCGGGCATGGTGCAGGACATGCGGGTGGATGCGGCTGCCATGCGCGCGGCTGCGGGAAGCGCCTTTTCCACGGCGACTGACCTTGCCGACTGGATCGTGCGGGTGCTTGGAAAGCCCTTCCGGGAGGCCCATCACATCACGGGGCGGATCGTTGCGCTGGCGGAAGCCCGGGGTTGCGGCCTCGAGGCGCTCAGTCTGTCGGAGATGCAATCGGTTGAGCCGGGGATGACTGGCGATGTATCATCGGTGCTGGGTGTCGAGGCGTCGGCTGCAAGCCGGTCCAGCCTTGGCGGCACGTCACCGCAACGCGTGGCGGAACAGGTTCGATACTGGCAGGAGCGACTGAAATGATCACACGTGTCTTCGTGGTTCTGGCGATCGTTGCCGGACTTGGCGTTTCTGCTTGCGGCAAGCGCGGGCCGCTCGAACCACCCAAGCCGTCGGTCGCGCAGACCCTCTGAGGCTTCCGTCACAGCAAGGGCCCCAACTTGCATCATTTTCATTATCGGGATGGCGAACTCCACGCGGAGGATGTGCCCATCAGCGAGATCGCCCGCGCGGTCGGTACGCCCTTCTATTGCTATTCCACGGCGACGCTGGAGCGGCACTACAGGGTGCTCGAGGCAGCGCTGCCGACCGGCACGCTGATCGCCTTTGCCGTCAAGTCAAACGGGAGCCTAGCCGTCATCCGTACGCTGGCGCGACTGGGTGCGGGGGCGGACATCGTCTCGGGTGGCGAACTCAAGCGCGCGATCGCCGGGGGAATCGCAGCTGACAAGATTGTCTTCTCGGGTGTCGGCAAGACGCGCGACGAGATTGCCCTCGCCCTCTCGCACGGTATTCGCCAGTTCAATGCCGAGAGCGAGGAAGAACTTTCCATGCTCAGCGAGATCGCCCTCTCCCGCTCGCAACGGGCAAGGGTTGCGCTGCGCATCAATCCGGATGTCGATGCCGGGACGCATGCCAAGATCTCGACAGGCAAGGCAGAGAACAAATTCGGCATCGCCTGGCACCGCGCAGAAGCGGCTTATGCGCGGGCTGCAAGCCTCCCAGGGATCGAGGTTACGGGCGTCGACATGCATATCGGCAGCCAGATCACCGCGATCGAGCCATTTCGCCAGGCGTTCGGGAAACTGGCCGGGCTTGTGCAGCATCTGCGATCCCAGGGCCACAGGATCACGCGCATCGACCTTGGCGGCGGGCTGGGCGTGCCCTATACGCAGGACGATGCACCGCCACTGCCCGCGGCCTATGGGGCGGTCGTGCGCGAGGTCTTCGCAGCGCTTGAGGCAGAGCTGATCGTGGAGCCCGGGCGGCTGATCACGGCAAATGCGGGCGTGCTTGTTTCGCAGGTCATTCATGTCAAGAAGGGCGATGCGCGCAGTTTCGTGATCCTGGACGCTGGCATGAACGATCTTGTCCGGCCGGCGATGTATGATGCCCATCACGACATCATCCCCGTCCTCAAGGCCGAAAAATCAGAGAACAGGGTTTACGACGTGGTCGGGCCTGTCTGCGAAAGCGCCGATCTCTTCGCACGAAACCTTGCCCTGCCGCCGGTCCGGGCGGATGACCTTGTTGCGATCCTGTCGGCCGGGGCCTATGGCGCGGTGCAGGCTTCGAGCTACAATGCGCGACCGCTTGTGCCGGAGGTTCTGGTCAAGGGAGATCGCTTTGCGATTACCCGGCCACGGCTGAGCGTGGAAGAGATGATCGCGCGGGAGCAGTTTCCGGATTGGCTCGCCTGAAAGCCTGCAGCCCGCCCGCTGATACGGACGTGACGTGACAACAGATGGCAAGGACAAGACGCTGGACGATGGCCCGGGGCTGCCCCGCGCGGTGCGGCGCCATGTCCTGATGAGCTGGGCCTCGCTTGCGGTCGAGCGGCTGTATCCTGTTGTCTGGCCGGCGGGTGGTGTCGTCGGTGCCTTCCTTGTGCTGGCGCTGACCAATGTCTTCGCCTACTTGCCCGTGTGGCTACACCTGCTGGTCCTGGTCGGGTTCTTCTGTGCGCTGTGCTGGGCGGTGGCGTGGTCGCTGAGGCGCTCGAGCTTTCCGACGCATGCGCAGGCCATCCGCCACCTGGAGCAGACCAGCGGGCTTGAACACCGACCGCTCAGCGCACTCGAGGATCGGCCGGCGCTGCTGGCCGACAATGATGCGCGCCAGTTGTGGCGGGCGCACCAGCGCTGGGTCGTGGCGCGGTTGAGCCGTCTCAGGGTTGGATATCCAACCTTGTCGCTGACATCACGCGACCCGCATGCCCTTCGGGTTCTCCTGGGCATTGGCATCGCCGTTCTGTGCGTGGCCAACTGGGACGAGGTTCCTGCACGCATCCAGGCCGCCCTGTCCCCCGGCCTGGCGCAAGGACAGGCTGCGCCGTCCATCGAAGCGTGGGTCATGCCGCCCGTGCACACCGGTGAGGCGCCCAAGCACCTCACGGCGCTCACGCGCGGCGCGGATGACGATGCGCCGATCCGCGTCCTGGCGGGGTCGGTGCTTACGGTTCGCACCCATGGGGCCTCGTCGGCTGCCCTGCGGGCGTCGGCCATTGGAGGATCTTCACCGCGCCAGCTGCGCCCTGCGTTTCTTTCAGCGGGCGGCGATGCACGGGATGCAAAGCTTGTCATCGATGAGAGCATGACTGTCCGGCTGACGATGAATGCCACCCTGGTTGGCGCGTGGCGCTTCGAGACCTCGCCGGATGCTGCGCCCCGGATCGCGTTCAAATCACCCCTTGCGGTCATGGAAGCCCGTTCGCTTCGCCTGCACTATGCGGTGAAGGATGATTACGGGGTTGCCTCGGCGTTCGCACATGTTTCGCTTGCGGAGTCCGGTTCAACGGGCAAGTCGACCAAACCGCTGGAGTTCGAGCTGCCTCTTCCCCCTGCCCCCGCACGCGATGGGGATGCAATGATCTTCAAGGACCTGACCGCACATCCGTGGGCAGGGCTTAATGTTCGCATTCACCTGTCCGCACGGGATGAGCCTGGTCAACTGGGAAAATCAGGTGCGGTCACCCTTCGTTTGCCTGAACGGCGCTTCGAGGATCCGCTTGCACGCGCGCTCATCGAGCAGCGGCGTGCGCTCAGCCGCAATGCTTCGAGCAGCGCTACGGTAGCCGCCGCGCTCGATGCGCTGACTCTGGCACCCGAGCGCTTCCTTCCGGACACGCGGCTCTATCTGGCCTTGAGGACAGTTGCACATGAAGTGCGGCGCATCCAGCTCGGCTCCGGTCGCATCGACGAAAACCGCGTCAGCTCGGCCCAGGCGTTGCTCTGGGATATTGCCGTGCGCGTGGAAGAAGGCGATGTCGGTCAGGCGCAGGCCGAGCTGCGCGACATTCAGCGCAAACTGATGGAGGCCCTTTCAAAAGGTGCACCGGAGGCAGAGATCCAGCGCCTGATGGCTCAATTGCGTGCGGCCCTAGAACGCAATCTCAGGGCCCTTGCCGAGCGGTCGGGGTTCGAGAATCCTGTCCTGCAAAGCCAAAGTGGTCAGGTTGTGCGTCCGCAGGACCTGAAGGCGATGATCAACCAGATCGAGGAGCTGGCGCGACAGGGTGCTTCGGGGGCAGCGCAGCAGAAGCTGAGCGAGCTGCTCAACCTTCTCGAGAGCGTCCAGACGTCGCGGGCCGGGCGCATGTCGCCCCAGCAGGCTCAAGCGGCCCAGGCTCTTGAACAGCTGGGAAAGATCGTGACGCAGCAACGTGAACTGATGGACCAGACGTTCCGCGAGCAGCAGGCCAATGGCGGGATGGATACCAAGAGGCCGTCTGCACTCAAGAACGAGCAGGCCAAGCTTGGCCGCGAGCTTGAGCCGGTCACCAAGCAGCTATCTCCAGACGAGGGGATTGCAAGTGCGCTCAAGCGCGCCCAGGAGGCCATGGACAGTGCGTCCGACTCGCTGGGCACCGGCGCCCAGGGCGCTGCGATGAAAAGCCAGCAACGGGCCATCGACTCGCTGCGCAAAGGCGGTCAAGCGCTGGCCCAGCAACTGATGCAGCAGCTGACCGGTGCCGGGGCCATGATGGAAGGGTCGACTGGTGCCAGCGGTGGCGACAATGAGGATCCATTCGGGCGCCCGCAGTCGTCGAGTGGCAATTCGACCGGCGCCTCGGTGAAGGTCCCCGACAAGACGGATATCCAGCGCGCCCGGGAGATCCTCCAGGAGCTTCAACGGCGGGCGGCTGAACGGGGCCGGCCTGATGCCGAGCTGGAGTACATCGATCGGCTTCTACGCCGGTTTTGAGCTGGGCCTTCGCGCTGACATGACTTCGTCAACGACCTCGCCAATCCTGGCGATGGAGAAAGGCTTGGCGATCACGCGGCAGACGGTTTCGCTCAGGCCCTGCGCCCGCTCGATCTGGTGCTCGTGACCGGACATGATGATGATCTTCAGCTTTGGATAGTCGCGGCTTGCTGCGAGCGTCAGGGCAATGCCGTCCATGATCGGCATGTCGATGTCTGTCAGAAGAAGGTCAAAGCGACCGGTCTTCAGGAGCTCGAGTGCCTCTGACCCATCCTGTGCCTGGGTGACCTTGTGGCGACGTTGCTCGAGCCCCCGGGCAATGAATTCCCTAAGCGCGTACTCGTTCTCAGCGATCAGGATCCTTGCCATCCGTCACGTTCCAGTTTCGCTACTGACATAAGACAGCGATATGGGGCAGTCCACGGAATTTGTGGTCATGGTCCATCCCGTACCCTACCACGAAGGTATCTGGGCAGGGAAAACCAGCAAATTCCGCCTTTTCCAGCGCGTCCTTCGGGCGGGCCGCCTTCTCGAGGAGAACGCAGAGGCTCACGTCGCGTGCGCCGCGCCCCAGAAGATGTTTCCTCGCGAAGGCCAAGGTCCTTCCGGTATCGAGGATGTCATCCACGAGCAGGACGTGGCGGCCTTCGACGGAGATCTCAGTGTCGCGCAGCAGACGGACCGTGCCCGAGGACCGGGTACCCGCGCCATAACTGGCGAGAATCATGAAGTCCACTTCAGGATCTGCGCCCTGCAGGGCGAGGGTCCTGACCAGATCCGCAGCAAAGACGAAACTGCCCTTGAGGATGGCTACGAAGACAAAATCTGCGGGCAAGGCCGCGGCGATCTCATGCGCAAGGCGGTCGAGACATCCGGCAATGTCAGCGGCCGTGTAGAGAGGCGTCAGGCTTGGGGCTGCCATCAACCGGGTTCCGGGTCCGCTTGCGCAATCCGGAATTCAAGGCTGTCTGCCTCGGCGGGGGGGCTTTCGAGGCGCGCACTGAACGTTGCCTTGCCGCGCGGACCTACTCGTTCCTGATCCGGCTTGACCACCCAGTTCAGTAAGGCCTTTCCCTTGGCATCAAGGACTGTAATCCTCACGCCCGGCGCCTCGAGATCGGAGTCGGTCTCATTGATCAGCTCGCCCTTGATGACGATGACCGGTATCGAGTTCACCACTTCCGGCGTCTGGGTGGCTTCGATACGGAACCCTGTCTTGTTCACTTCGATGCCCAGCGCATTGTAGAGACCAGCTGTCCCCGGCAACGTCCGGGCAACCTCGCTTGGCATGGAAAAGAATACCACCAGAAGAAGGGAGAAGATGCTGACCCCTGCGATGAGCCCCAGCATGCTGCGATATCGGGCAGCCCCCTGCTCCGGTGCAGGCCGGGCTGACCGGGGCACGACGCGCTCGGGTGGCGCGGAGAGGGGCTCGAAGTCAGGCCTCGGACGGATGTCGAAGTTCCGAGGAAAATTATCCCGCTGAGGGGCTGGGGCGGGACCGGGCTCGGGTGCCGGCGGAGGGCCCAGCATGCGCCCGCGATCCGTGATCGGGCCATCCTGAACGGGTTCCTCGACCGGGACTGGGGTGGGCAGATCAGCCGTGGGCTCCTGGAACCAGGTGTGCTGACACCGGGCGCACCGAACCTGCCGACCTGGAGGGCTGATATCTCCGGCTCCCAAGAAATAGCGAGTTGCGCACCGTGGGCAGGTAATTATCATTCCAGGCTGAAGCCCGTTTCGATTCCGCGTTTTTTTGGCATACCGCCTCTGAGCCCGCAAGCTGGCGCAGACTGAGCGCCTTTTCCCAACTCATTAACCGAAAAGGATTAAACGGTGGTTCGCTTCGAAAATGTCGGGATGCGGTATGGCCTGGGGCCAGAAGTGCTACGCGACATTTCCTTTTCGCTCGAAAAGGGATCGTTCCATCTTTTAACAGGTCCGTCCGGCGCCGGGAAGTCTTCCCTTCTCAAGCTCATGTATCTGGCTGAACGACCTTCGCGCGGTTCCGTCTCCATGTTTGGCCGGGACATTGCCGCCACGCCGCGTGATGAGTTGCCGGCGCTGCGGCGGCGGATTGGTGTCGTGTTCCAGGATTTCCGGTTGCTTGACCACCTCTCCGTCTTCGAGAACGTGTCCCTGCCCCGACGGGTGACTGGCGAGCAGGAAAGCCAGTATCGCGCCGAAGTCGAGGAGTTGCTGCAGTGGGTTGGCCTTGGTAACCGTCTTAACGCCAAGCCTGCGACGCTGTCGGGTGGCGAGAAGCAGCGCGTGGCCATTGCGCGGGCGGTCGTTGCCAAGCCCGAATTGCTGTTGGCTGACGAACCCACGGGCAATGTTGACCCGGACATCGGTGCCCGCATCATCAGGCTGTTCATCGAGTTGAATCGGCTGGGGACCTGTGTGCTGATCGCCACGCATGACCAGCGCATCCTTGAGCGGGTTCCTGCGACGGGGATCTTTCAACTTGATGCCGGGCAAATCGGCCTTTCGCCGCGGCCCGCATTTCAATCACCGGAGGCGCTCAGCGCATGACACGCAGGACATCTGCCGGGCTCATGCCTGCTGACAGTGCATCGGGCGCCACGCTTCACACCATTGTGGCCGTGATGAGTTTCCTTGCATGCCTCGCATTGGGTGGGGTCCTGACACTCAGTCGCCTTGCCTCACAGTGGACGGATGGCCTGTCGGGGTCGGCGACGGTGCAGCTGCTGCCATCTGCGCAGATCTCGCCTGCGGACCAGGTGCGGGAGGCGATGAGCGTGGTTACCCAGTGGCCTGGCGTGTTGTCGGCGCGCCCGCTGGATCGGGATGAAGCCCGCGCGCTGCTGGAGCCTTGGCTTGGCCCCGGGAGTGTGATTGACGAATTGCCAGCACCGCAGCTCCTGGAGGTTACCCTCAAGCCCGGCCAACCGGTCGAACTCGACGGGCTTTCGCGCAAGCTGGCGGATACCGTGCCGGGCGCCCAGCTGGATGACCACGGCCGGTGGAATGCGGAGCTCGCCGGGTTTGCGGCCTCGTCCGCGGCGATCGGATGGTCGATGCTGTTCCTCATCGGACTGGCAACGCTTGCGATCATTGTCTTTGCGACACAGGCTGGCCTGCGGACGCATCGAGAGATCGTCGAGGTGGTGCACATGATCGGTGCGCGCGATGTTTTCATCGCCCGGGAGTTCCAGAACCATTTTCTCTGGCTCGGTATCAGGGGGGGCGCGATGGGCTTGGTGATCGCGTTGGTCACGCTCGTCGGGAGCAGCTTCCTGTGGGACAGCCGGGCTACGCCGGTGGCTGCGCAATACCTTCCTCAAATCACAGGCTCGCCGTTTCTCTATGCGTGGCTGCTGACAGTCCCCCTGGTGCTGGGTGTCATTGCCATGTTCACTGCGCGGCTCACGGTTCTTCGCGTCATCGGGCGCATGCCATGATCCGCCTCGTGCTGCTGGACCGGGACGGGGTGCTGAACGAAGACCGCGCCGATTATGTGAAGCATCCGGGCGAGTTCCTCATGATTCCCCGCGCGGCGGAGGGCTGCGCGCGGCTAAACCGGGCGGGCATCCGAACGGCGATTGTCACCAATCAGAGCGGTGTCGGGCGCGGTGTGTTTCCTGGCTCCATGCTGGACCGGATTCACGAGAAGCTGCAGCAGGAGCTGGCCATGCAGGGGGCGCATGTTGATCTGATCCTTTCCTGCCTGGAGCCTCCCTGGTCGGATCATGAGCGCCGCAAGCCGCGGCCGGGCATGCTGCTGGAGGCCATGCGCCACTTCAACGTCCTTCCGGAACACACTGTCATGATTGGCGATCAGTTGCGCGACCTGCAGGCCGCCCGCACCGCCGGCGTGCGACGGATCCTTGTTCGCTCAGGAAAAGGGGCAGAGTTTCAGGCGCAGGGGCTGCCTGAGGACATTTTGCCGGTGTCCGTCTATGATGATCTTTTTTCGGCCGCTGAGGCCCTGCTGGCGGAGACTTGAGTCGTTGACCTTCCTGCGATTGAGACCCTTGGCATGGCTGGGCCTGGCGTTTCGCCTGGGCGTGGCCTTGTTTGTGGCGTCCGCGCTGGGGTTTCCAGTGTTTGTCTGGTCGCTTGAACGGGCTTCCGCCGAACCGGCGGCGGCGGATGCCATCATTGCGCTGACAGGCGGCGAGGGGCGCCTTCAGGCTGCGATTGCACTCCTGGACCGGGGCAAGGGGCAGCGACTGCTGATATCGGGGGTTCACGCCAACACCAAGCGCGCCGACCTTTACACGGCCGCAGGAAGCGTGCCGCGGAAGGCCGATTGCTGCGTGGATCTTGGCCGGGGGGCTGCCAACACCATCGGCAATGCGGGCGAGTCTGCCTCCTGGATCGCCAAGCACAATTTCCAACAGGTGATCATCGTGACTGCGAGCTATCACATGCCGCGCAGCCTTCTCGAACTGCGAGCGGCCATGCCTGACACCGGCTTCATCTCCTATCCGGTGTTCCCCGACAATGTCCGGCTCAATGACTGGTGGAAGGATCCGTACACGTCGGGGGTGCTGGCGGGTGAGTACTTGAAGTTTCTCGCGGCCAGCGGCAGGGTTCTGATCGAGACCCAATTCTGGACCCGCGCTGTGAAAACCTCCGCTCCGGTGACCATCGAAGCTGCTCCCTCCGACACCATGGCCCGTTCAGGCAGCTGAACCGTCCGGCACGCAAGAGACCTCCGTTGACAGCAATCCGCCTCATCCTGTTCCAGCTCTTGTTCTGGACATGGTCAGCCCTCATCAACCTCGCCTACCTGCCCGCACTGCTCATGCCGCGCCGCGTCGTGGCGCGCGGGATGGAGATCTGGGCCAACGTCAGCTTCTGGGGCTTGAAAAACATTGTTGGCCTCGACTTCGAGGTCCGCGGACGCGAGCACCTGCCGGCGGGCCCTGCGATCTATGCGGTCAAACACATGTCGATGTGGGAGACAATTGCCCAGCATATTCTGCTCAATGATCCGGCCATCATCATGAAGCGCGAGCTCCTCGCGGTTCCCTTTTATGGTTGGTATGCGCGCAAATGCGAGATGATCGTGATCGACCGGCACGGCCATGCGTCTGCGCTTCGCAACATGATCAAGTCTGCTCGCGCGCGCCTTGCTGCCGGGCGCCCAGTCGTGATTTTCCCCGAGGGGACGCGCAAGCTCCCTGGTGAAGCGCCGGACTACAAGCCCGGGGTGGCTGCGCTCTATTCGTCACTCAACGTGCCCTGTGTGCCGGTGGCCCTCAATTCAGGCCAGTTCTGGGCGCGTAAAGGCATGCGACCGCGTCCCGGGCGTATCGTTCTTGAATTCCTGCCCGCCATCGCCCCTGGGCTGGATCGCGCGCGCTTCATGCAAGAGCTTCAGGAAAGCATCGAGACCGCCACCCAACGCCTTCTCGGGGAGGGTCAACGAGCAGGCGGCCTCGAGGGCGCCTGATATACGCAGAATTCTTGGTTAATTCCCGCTCGCCGCGCGATTACGAACATATCAGGAACGAATTATTGTCGCGTTCATGCACGTCATGTACATTGCGTGACGTTGGCAGCAGGATCAGCCGATGAACGGCTTTGGCGACATTTCCCGGCAGATCTGGGATCTGAAATATCGTCTCAAGGGCGCCGGGGTCACCGGCGAGGAGACGATCGCAGACACGTGGGCGCGCGTGGCAACTGCCGTGGCCCTCGCGGAGCGACCTGACCTGCGCGATCAGTGGCGCGCCCGGTTTCTTGATATCCTGCAGGATTTCCGCTTCCTGCCGGCGGGCCGGATCCTGGCGGGCGCCGGGTCGGGGCGCGCGGTCACCTTGTTCAACTGCTTTGTCCTTGGAACCATTCCGGACGACATGGCGGGCATATTCGATGGCCTGAAGGAAGCCTCGCTGACCATGCAGCAAGGCGGCGGAATCGGGCATGACTTTTCGACGCTTCGACCCAAAGGCGCTGCCGTCAAGCGCGTGGGTGCAGATGCGTCGGGTCCGGTATCGTTCATGGATGTTTGGGACGCCATGTGCCGGACGATCATGTCCGCGGGCGCGCGGCGCGGGGCGATGATGGCGACGCTGCGCTGTGACCATCCCGACATCGAGAGCTTCATCGAGGCCAAGCGCGACAAGGACCGCTTGCGGAACTTCAACCTGTCGGTCCTCGTCACCGATCGATTCATGGAGGCGGTGCGCAAGGACGAACCGTGGGATCTGATCTTCGATGGCATGGTCTACCGGACTGTTTCCGCGCGCGGTCTGTGGGACCGGATCATGGCATCGACCTATGCCTATGCGGAACCCGGGGTCATCTTCATCGACCGCATCAATGCGCGGAACAATCTCTGGTATGCTGAAACGATTGCAGCGACCAATCCCTGCGGAGAGCAGCCGCTCCCGCCTCATGGCGCGTGCCTGCTGGGGTCGTTGAATCTCGTCAAGTTTGTCCGGGACCCGTTCGGTGATCAGGCGTGCATCGATGAGGCGGCGCTTGAGGCGGTCACCCGCGTCGCCGTGCGCTTCCTTGACGACGTCATCGATGTGTCAAACTATCCCCTTGTCCAGCAGGAACGCGAGGCCAAGGCCAAGCGGCGGATCGGACTAGGGGTGACGGGCCTCGCCGATGCGCTGATCATGTGCGGGGCGACCTATGGGAGCCCCCAGTCGCTGCAGTTGATCGAACGATGGCTGCAGTGCATTCGACGTGCGGCCTATCTCGCCTCGACTGAGCTTGCCGAGGAAAAGGGTTCATTTGCTCTGTTCGACCGCGAGCAATATCTGGCGGGCGAGACAATCCGGTCGCTTGAGGAGGAGGTGCGCGCAGCCATCGCGGCGCGCGGCATTCGAAATGCACTCCTCACCTCGATCGCCCCCACCGGCACGATCTCGCTGCTGGCGGAGAATGTCTCGTCCGGTATCGAGCCTGTCTTTGCCTATACCTATCGACGCAAGATCATTCAGGATACGGGCGTCGCCCGCGAAACGGCTGTGGAGGATTATGCCCACAGGCTCTTCCGGCAGATGTTCGGCGATGTGGCACTGCCGCCCTCCTTTGTGAGCGTCCAGGATCTGTCGACGGATGCTCATGTCGCCGTACAGGCCGCTGCGCAAAGGTTCGTGGACAGCTCGATTTCCAAGACAGTCAACTGTCCGGCCGACATGCCATTCGAGGCCTTCAAGGACGTTTACCTCAAGGCCTATGACAGCGGGTGCAAGGGCTGCACCACCTGGCGGCCGAACGATGTCACTGGATCGATCCTCAGCCCACTGGAGGCGCCGGGCGATGATCGCAGTCCGGCCGCCAGTGCCGCGCCCGCCGTGGTCTCGGCAACGGGTTCAGCTCCACGCCCCCGGCCTGCCGCGGCGGAGGGGGGCGTGGTCTACATGACCCGGCCGCTCGACAGGCCGGAGGCGCTGCCGGGCACCACCTACAAGGTGCGCTGGCCTGGATCGGATCACGCGATCTACATCACGCTGAATGATGTGATTGAGGGTGGTCGGCGACGCCCCTTCGAGATCTTCATCAACTCGAAGAACATGGAGCACTATGCATGGACTGTGGCGCTTACACGGATGATCAGTGCCGTGTTTCGTCGCGGTGGCGACGTGACCTTTGTCGTCGAGGAATTGAAAGCCGTGTTTGATCCGCGCGGCGGACAGTGGGTCAATCAGCAATATGTCCCCTCTCTGCTCGCAGCGATCGGGGGTGTCATCGAGGAGCATATGATTTCGATCGGGCTGCTCTCGCAGCAGGCATCGGAACACGCCCTACCAGAGCGCGCGGCCCTGTCGGCGGCCCGAGGGACGGAGATGACAAATTCCGCGGGTTCAAGCCTTAGACTGGAGCCGCAAGGCGGCCTGGCGGTGAAATTCTGCCCTCGCTGCAGCAGCCCCTCACTGATTCGGATCGAGGGGTGCGATACCTGCCTGAGCTGCGGCCACTCACGGTGCGGGTGATGCGCGTCGAGGGGAGTGAATGCGCGTGCGCGCCCTGATGCGTGGTCCGGCATGGGTTTGGCGGATCCTTTCTGCTGTCGCGTGGCGGCGTGCCCTGATCCTTTTGCCCGTTGCAGCCATTGCGATCGGACTCGCCGCCTATGGTGTCTGGTGGCGCGCGCTTGCGGACGGTGTTCGCGGCTCCATCATCGCACTGCAAACTGAACAAAAAGGCCTCGGACGCAATCTCGAATGGAACGCCTTGCGGGTCGAAGGCTTTCCCTATGTCGTGGATGCTGCACTCAGCAAGACACGGTTCCTGGCGCCGGATATAGGGACTGTTTGGGATGGCGAACGGATCAGGGTTCAGCTGCGCCCCCTGTCGCCTGGGTCCATCCGTCTGTCGCTCGAGGGCGAGCAGCATCTTCTGCATGTGGCCAATGGCCGATGGATCGAGGCCGACATGCGTGCGGACCGGGCGGTGCTGTCGGGTCGGAGCAAGGACCTCGCCCAGTCCATGACGGCAGACTTGGACCGGCTGACCGGCAAGGGACGGCTTGATACTTCGGACTTCAATTTCATCCTCGAGAGGGGGCGTGCGGGGCTCGTTCTCAGCGCCTCCGAGACGCCCGACGGGCTTCCGCGGCTTGATCTATCCCTTCACATAGCAAATCTTGCCGTGCAAGGGCTTGCCGCGCTGCCGCTTGGCCCTGCCCTCGAGCAGTTTGACCTGGATATCGGGCTCCAACTGCCGAAGCAGATATCCGTCGCGACTGCGGAGGGCATTCTTCAGGCCTGGCGCGAAACGGGGACACCCCTTCTGATCCGGGACTTTGTGTGTGACTGGGGCGGCGTGTTCCTTTCGGTCACTGGTGAGTTGCGCCTTGACGGGGACAATATGCCAACAGGCTTCCTGACGCTGACGGTGGGAAACCATTCACGGCTGCTTGAGGTAATGGCAGGACTCGGATGGATCACGGGCGATACCGCCCAGAGCGCGAAACGGGTTCTCGATGTGCTGGCGTTTGTCAGCGGCGATCCGAAAAGAAAGGTCAGCGTTCCGCTACGCTTCTCGGGTGGGGATGTCTATCTCGGGCCGGTGCGCTTGCTGAGGCTCACTTCAGTGTCCGACGCAACCGACGGCGACCAACCCTGATGCTGCGCGCCGCTGTCAGCCCTGCCGGCCTGGGCTGCGTCCGAAATCAGCGACGGATGTGTCCTGACCCGCCTCGATCACGCCGCGCCTGATGGCTCTTGTTCTCGTGAAGAGATCAAAGAGCATATCA
Organism: Alphaproteobacteria bacterium; assembly: GCA_040382295.1. Lineage (GTDB taxonomy): Bacteria > Pseudomonadota > Alphaproteobacteria > Micropepsales > Micropepsaceae > SZUA-430. The sequence continues at coordinate 10,070 of JBEIFU010000004.1, read as the reverse complement.
CCCTCGCCCCAGCGAATTGCCCGCTGCAATCGCGACAGGTCTTCGGAAAACCGACCGAGAACTTCAAGAACAGCCTCGCGGTTGTTCAGGAAGACATCACGCCACATGGTGGGATCGGAGGCCGCGATACGCGTGAAATCCCTAAAACCGCCCGCCGAGAACTTGATGACCTCGCTCTGCGTCACCTGTTCAAGATCGCTTGCCGTGCCAACGATGTTGTAGGCGATCAGATGCGGAACGTGACTTGTGATTGCCAGGACGATGTCGTGATGCCGCGCGTCCATGATTTCGACGCGGGACCCACAGAAGCGCCAGAACTCGCTCAGCCGCTCGACGGCCGCCTGCTCCGTTGCGGGTGGAGGCGTCAGAATACACCAGCGGCCGTCAAACAATTCGGCAAAGCCCGCGTCCGGTCCTGAGTGCTCGGTCCCGGCAATCGGATGTCCCGGAATGAAGTGTACGCCATCGGGGACGTGCGGGCCGACGTCCCGCAGCACGGCCATCTTCACCGAGCCCACATCCGTCAAGATCGCGCCCGTCTTCAGATGGCTGCCGATCTGGGCTGCGATCTCGCCAAAGGCACCTACGGGCGTGCAGAAAACAACAAGGTCTGCTTGCTGCACGGCTGCTGCCGGATCATCGTGGATCGTGTCGCAGAAACCCAACGCCTGCGCGCGGTTGCGGATCTCCGGCGTATGTGCCGTGCCCGCCACGTGGGCTGCGAGACCGCCCCGGCGGATCGCATGGGCGAGCGAGGCACCGATCAGTCCCACACCAATCAGCGCCACTTTCGAGAAGAGCGGCTTGTCACGCGCGGTCATGACAGGAATTCCCGGAGGGCGGCAACGACAGCCCGGTTTGCCTCCTCGGTTCCGACCGAAATGCGCAAGCAATCCGGGAGGCCGTAGGCGGTGACGGCGCGGACAATGATGCCCTTGCGGAGCAGGAAGTCATCGGCGGCCTTCGCTGCGCGGGTGCCTGCGGCCTCGAAGCCGACGAGCAGGAAATTGGCCTGGCTCGGAAACACCCTGAGGCCCAATGAACTTATTTCGGCTTCAAGCCAGCTGCGCCAGTGCGTGTTGTGGGACCTGGATGCGGACATGTGGGCCCGGTCAAGGATCGCTTCGCGGGCCGCGGCCTGGGCCGGCGTCGATACGTTGAAGGGGCCGCGCACGCGCTCATAGGCGTCGACGACTTGTTCGGGTGCAAAGGCCCACCCTATGCGCAGCGCGGCAAGCCCGTGGATCTTCGAGAATGTACGGGTCATGACCGTATTGCCGGATGATGCGACCAGGGAGGCGCCGTCATCATAGTCTGCGTCGTCAGCATACTCGGCATAGGCCGAATCGATCACGAGCAGGCAGTCTTGCGGTAAGCCCGCGCGCAGGCGGCGCAGCTCTGCTGCCGTATTGAAGCTTCCCGTCGGATTGTTCGGATTGGCGAGGAACACGATCCGTGTGCGTTCGGTCGCCAGCCGCAAAAAGCCGTCCACGTCAGTGCGCAGTGCGGGCTCGGGAACCACGACCGGTGTTGCCCCTGCCGCCAGTGTTGCGATGCGATAGACGAGAAAACCGTGGGCGCTGAACAGGATCTCGTCGCCAGGCTGGGCGTAGATCTGCGGCAAGAGGTGAAGGATTTCGTCTGAGCCGTTACCGCAGATGATTTGAGCCGGGTTGAGACCGGTGGTTTCTGCAATGGCATGGCGAAGGGCCTGGGCGCTGCCGTCGGGATAGAGGTGAAGGGTGTCGGCGGCAGCGGCGAAGGCTGCGGTCGCGCGCGGTGAGGGCCCGAGCGGCGACTCATTCGACGAAAGCTTGAACACCGCCGCACCTGTCGGCGCCTGGGCGCGCCCGCCGACGTAGGGCGCAATGTTCATGATTCCGGAAACGGGCTTCATGGACACGTTCTTAGGGTATTCACGGCGATCCGTGCAAAGAAAACATTGACTTGGTTGCCCTGCTCCCTTCAATCCCTGCCTGCCCTTACGCCGGGTTTTCCAGCCATGTCGACTGCCTTCCAGCCCCTGACCGCCGTATCCAATGTCGCAGGCGAAGCGGCAGGCGAAGCCTTCACCTTTTCGATGGAGAGGCCCCTCGAGCTGGACTCCGGCGGATGCATCGCACCCCTGACGATCGCGTGGAAGACATTCGGCAAGCTCAACGCTGCAAAATCGAATGCGGTGCTGCTGTGCCATGCCCTGACCGGGGACCAGTATGCAGCCGGGACGCACCCGGTCACGGGGAAGCCGGGCTGGTGGTCTTCGATGGTGGGGCCAGGGCTGCCGATCGACACGAACCGCTTTCATGTCATCTGCTCGAACGTGATCGGCGGCTGCATGGGCTCCAGTGGACCCCATGAACCTGATCCCAGTACCGGAAAACCCTATGGGCTGAGGTTTCCTGTGCTCACCATCCGGGACATGGTCCGGGCGCAGGCCATGCTGCTCGATCATCTTGGCATATCCTCGCTGGCATGCGTCGCGGGTGGATCCATGGGCGGCATGCAGGTCTTGCAGTGGGCATCGAGCTATCCGCAACGTGTCCACTCTGCGCTGGCCATTGCGACTGCGGCCCGGCACTCGGCACAGAATATTGCGTTTCACGAGGTGGGACGCCAGGCCATCCTCGCCGACCCTGAGTGGAGTGAAGGGAACTACCAGGCCATGGGCACGAACCCCCGCAAAGGGCTTGCTGTGGCCCGCATGGCGGCGCACATCACCTATCTGTCGGAGGCTGCACTCCATCGGAAGTTTGGCCGGAACCTTCAGGATCGCAGCGCCCTGTCCTATCGTTTCGATGCTGACTTCCAGGTTGAAAGCTACCTTCGCCATCAGGGCGCCAGCTTCGTCGAGCGCTTCGACGCCAACTCCTATCTCTACATCACGCGGGCCATGGACTATTTCGACCTTGCCGCGGACCATGGCGGTGTCCTTGCAAACGCCTTCGCAGGAACGCCAACACGGTTCTGCGTCGTCTCCTTCACGTCCGACTGGCTCTTCCCAACCATCGAAGCCAAGAAAATTGTCCATGCGCTGAATGCGGCCGGGGCAAATGTCAGCTTCGTGGAGTTCGAAACCGATCGCGGGCATGATGCCTTTCTTCTTGATATCCCCGACATGTTCCGCACGTTGCGCGGCTTCATCGATTCCGTGGCGCTGTCGCGAGGCATCACCTGATGCAGACCCCGCTCAGACAGGAATTGCTGCGCATCGCAGACATGGTGCCGCCGGGATCGCGCGTATTGGACGTTGGCTGCGGGCATGGTGAGTTGATCGGCTTTCTTGCGCATGCAAAAGGGGCCGATGCCCGGGGCATCGAACTAAGCCAATCGGGCGTCAATGCCTGTGTGGGCCGCGGGCTGCCCGTGGTCCAGGGCGATGCGGATACTGACCTGCGCGACTATCCTGCAGGCAGTTTCGATGTCGTCATCCTGAGCCAGACCATCCAGGCGACGCGCCGCCCCAGAGAGGTGCTGGATGAACTGCTGCGCATCGGGCGCAAGGTGATCGTCTCGTTCCCCAATTTCGGCTTCTGGCGGGTGCGCGCCCACTTGTTCTTCAGTGGACGGATGCCGCAAACGGGGCTGCTCAGCCATAACTGGTACGACACCCCCAACATTCACTTGTGCACAGTTGCCGACTTCATGGAGCTGGCCGATGCCGTGGGCGCGCGCATTGACACGGCGCATGCTGTCGACGGACGGGGTGAAGTCAGGGAAGTGCCGCGCCCGGGTTATTGGGACAACCTGATGGCAGAGACCGCGATCTTCGTGCTTTCACGCCCGGTTGGCCAGCCAGTGCCGGCCTGACAGGAACCCTCTGGCGGTGTCCCTTGGCCGGGGTAATCGCCATGACTTCCTTGGTTGCTTCCGTCAGGTGCACGCCTGCGAGCTTGGGCCACAGCACCTGGCCCCACCCGTTCCAGCGCGTTCCCGACCGCAGCAACCAGGACGCCCCAAAGGGGGGCATGAACAAAGCCGAGGTCGATGCTGTGGGGGTGAAGAGTGCATCGTTGAGCAACGCGTGAAGCTGCGTCTGCGTGAAGGGGCGGCCGTGACCGAAGGGCGTCGTTTCGAACTGGGCCCAGAGGCTTGTCCGGTTCGGGACGATGAAAATCACGCGGCCGGCTGGCGCCAGGATGCGCCAGATCTGGCGCATCAAGGGCCGCAGGGCTTCGGTATTCTCGAGAAGGTGCGCCACGATGACCCGATCTGCCGAGGAGTCCGGCAATGGAAGTGCTGTCTCGTTCACGAGCGCTGACAAGTTGGGCGCGTGTGGCGGCCAGTGCTGGGCGCCCTGCTGTGCTGGCATCAGGCTGAGGGTCCGTCCCGCCTCCGAGCGGAAGGGACGCAGATATGGGATCGCGTAGCCGATCCCCACCAGCGTTTCGCCGCGTACGGAGGGCCACATTTCCTTAAGTCGGCGGCGAATGAATTTTGCCGAGGCCTGTCCGAGGCGGGAGTCGTAGAATGCTGCAAGCTCCCTGGCGTCAAGGAGCATCGATGGCCTTGCCCGACTTGTCCGTGGAGCTCTTGCGCCGGAGATGCGCCGCCCAGCGCGGGTTCAGGTTCGAGATCGGGAAATAGATGAATACATCGGTTGTGCCGAACTGATGATCGATCACTGCCCCATTACCCACCCTGGCACCCGAACGGATATAGCCTTTGACCAGGGGTGGCAGCGCATGGAGGGCTGCCGCCTCGTCGATGGCTTCCTTTGGCATCATGTTCATCCCGACAGCTCGTGAGGGGAGCGCGTTCACGATCTCGCCGGGTGGTGCGAGGTGGAAGTGGTAGAGGAAGGAAAGCTGCAGGGCCAGTTTCTCCGGGTCAGTCCCCGGCAAGGACGCGCAGCCGAACATCAGGTCAACCTTGTGGCGCAGGAGATAGACAAAAATGCCTCTCCACAGCAATTGCATGGTGGGACCCGTGCGGTAGTCCTTGAGTACGCAGGAGCGACCAAGCTCGAGCAATTTCTGACCCTGGCGCTGCCTCAGCATTGCCGCGATATCGTATTCACCGGCTGTATAGAAGCCGTGTGGCGAACGTGCGGCTGCCTCGCCGCTGGTCAAACGGTAGGTGCCAATGATTCGGTTACCGTGGGCCCGGTCAACCACCAGCATATGCTGGCAATAGGGATCGTACTGGTCGAAGTCCCGTCCTTGCGCCTTCATGTCGGCTGTCGGCCGCGCATTCATCTCCAGATAGAACACTTCGTAGCGCAAGCGCTGGGCGGCTTCGATCTCCGCGGCCGTCGTAGCCAGGCGGGCTTCAAGGGCACCGGCCGTGTCCAGCAGCGGATCTTCTTCTCCGGTGAGGCCACTCAGCGCCGCGTCCTGCGCAGACATCATGTACATACATTCGTTGCGGCGAAAGCCGAACATGCTCGCCGGGGTGGTCCAAGCGTGCAGTCTAAAGGAGTGACCGGGTGCTTGGCAAAGGAATGCTTGGCAGCGATGTCCCGGGTCTTGGCTCTGGACTTCGCGAAGATAAGAAGGCAAGCCTGACAAAGGCTTCGGGGTTTTGCTAGGAACCAAGCATGTCAGGTGCTCCTGTTACCGATAACGGAAGGTCTTCCAATTTACTTTTTCGTGCTGCGGGCATGCTGGGCAGCCGCAAAGCGGCAACCATGACTGCGCTCGGGTTTTCGGCCGGGCTGCCCTTCGCGCTTCTCACGGGTACAATTAACGCCTGGTTCAGTGCGGCCAATGTGGACCTGGCCACGATCGGTGTCCTGTCCTGGATCGGACTTGCCTACGCCTTCAAATTTCTCTGGTCGCCTGTCGTCAATCTGAAGCCCCTGTTCCCGTTCTCCATGTTCGGGCGGCGAAGGGGCTGGATTCTCTCATGCCAGTGCGCAATTGCTGCCAGCATTCTTGTGATCGCCTCCACGGATCCTGCGAACGGCCTGGTGCTGATGGCGATCGCGGCTGCGGCTGGCGCCTTTGCTTCGGCGACGCAGGACATGTCGATCGATACCTGGCGCATCGAGGTAGCCGATGCGGCATCGCCCATTGACCTGCTTTCAGCCGTCTACCAGTTCGGCTATCGCGTTGCTGCGTTCATTGGCGGCGCGGGGGCGCTGTTCCTTGCCGATGCGCTGCCCTGGAATGTTGTGTTCGGCATTGGCGGGCTGATCATGCTGCTGGCAACGATCGGTGCGCTTGCCGCACCAGAGCCGGAGACCGATGCGAATACCAGCGAAGGCAAACCCGCTGCCAGCGCTGGATCGCCCCACATCCGCGCGTCGGTGGTGCTCGCGGTCCTGGCTGCATGGGCATGGGCCGCCTTCGTGCTCGTCGGCTTCATGGCAACTGCGGTCACAACGGATCCGCCGCCAGATGCCCGTGCCTTCACCCAGACCTTCGGACCCGTGATCGTCGCAGCGACAGTGATCTTTCCGTGTGTGCTGGCTGCACTCATCGCCGGGATGCGCCCCGATATGCAGGGACCTTCATGGCTCAAGTTTCCCGTGCCGGTGACCGCTTCGACAGACCGCCTCTACGCCGCCATCGTCGAGCCCTTTGTGGAGTTGATGGGGCGGTTGAAGTGGGCGGCCGTCCTGGTGCTCCTTGTCATCCTCAGTTACCGATTGACGGATGCGATCTGGGGGCCCTTCGCCTTCCCGTTCTATCTGTCGGAACTGCAGTACACGAAGTCGGAGGTTGCGTTCGCCTCGAAGACCTTCGGCGTCGTCATGCTGATCGCCGGCGTGTCGCTTGCTGCCTGGGGCATGGTGAAGATCGGCCGGATGCCTGCGATGATCATCGGTGCGATCGCGGCGGCGGTGACCAACCTGCTCTATGCGGATCTTGCTGTGGGGGCTCCCAGCATCGAAGCGTTCCTGCGCTTCACGGGCCTCCTGGCTGCGGGCGAGGCGGCGGGGATAGACCTTCGCATGCTTCGGCTGATGACGGCCATTGCCGGGGAGAATATCGCTGCCGGCTTCGCTGGCGCCGTGTTCGTCGCCTATCTGTCCTCGCTGTCCAGCAGGCTTCACGGCGCCGTGCAGTTTGCCGTGTTCAGCTCACTGACGATGCTGATCGGAACGCTGGGTCGCGGCGCGCTGGGGGAGATGATCAAGAGCGAGGGCTATGCCGATGTTTTCATCCTCACGGTATGGCTTGGAAGCATCGGGGTGATCGCCTGCGTGCTTGAATGGATACGTCAATCGCGCTCTGCAGCGGCCTGATGCGCCGCCTCATGCGCCGGGAAATGTGGCCAGTCGTTCCTTTTGCTCACGCCGACATTGCGGCCTGAGCCGCGTGTGTGTGCCGTTCAAAGACCCCCTTGAGAGCTTCGGGGTTGACCGGCTTCGCCAGGAAGTCGTCCATGCCTGCATCAATGCAAACCTGTCGATCGCCTTCGAGGGTGCTCGCGGTCAGCGCAACGACTGGCGTCCTTGTGGCCCGTCGGCCCTGCCGTTCGGCTTCACGGATCCTGCGTGTCGCTTCCAGGCCGTCCATTTCAGGCATGTGGACGTCCATGAGGACGATGTCATAGGAGCGCGCCGCAAGAGCTTCCAGCGCTTCGAGACCATTTCCAACCGTATCCACCTCATGACCAAGCCTTCCCAGCAAGGCTGTCGCCAGCATGACATTGATGCGATTGTCTTCCGCCACCAGTACTCGAAGGCTGCGTTGGGGGGCATTCACGGTGGTGACTGTGCTGTCGCAACGTTCATCGGCCTCCGCAGCCTTTTCTCCGTCGACAACGGCACGGACGCGGCGTACCAGCGAAAGCTGACGCACTGGCTTGATCAAGTAACCGTCGAAACCGGCGGACTGGAACGCCGGCAGCGAACCACGCTCCTTTGGAGAAATCAACACGATGGACTTCACGCCGTTCAAACGCGCCTTCATGCGCACGAGGACTTCGCCAACCGGCGCATTGCCGGCGCGTGCATCCATGATGAGCACGTTATAGGTCCCGCCCGTGAGGGCCGTCTCCAATGCAGCCAGCCCCTTGGCAGCGAAGGCATCGGCACCCGCTTCGCAGAGTTGCTGAACGAGCACCTCCGACAAACCACTGAAGACCGTATGCACGAGGATGCGAATGCCGCTCAGAGAGGGGACCGGCTCGACGCGCCCGGCGGCTCTTCGCGCGGGAAGGGTGAACCAGAAGCTTGACCCCTTCCCGAGGGTGCTGGACACGCCGACCTGTCCGCCCAGGTTTCGGACGAGGCGCTGCGTAATTGCGAGGCCGAGACCTGTGCCACCGTATCGCCTGGCGAAAGATGAGTCTGCCTGCGTGAATTCCTCGAAAATCTTGGCCAGCGCCTCTCGTGCAATGCCAATGCCCGTGTCCGTCACGTCGAAGCGAATGAAACCGGGATCGTCATCCGGCTGGACGGAGATGCGTACGCCGCCCTGGTCCGTAAACTTGACCGCATTGCCCGCAAGATTGAGAAGGACCTGTCGCACCCGCCCCTCGTCAGAGATGAACCTGCCCGCGAAGCGTGGGTGCACATAAGTGCTGATTTCGATCCCTTTCTCAGCACAGCGTTGGCTCAGCAACTCCGCGACGCCTTCGATCAACGTCTGCGGCGTGTACGCGTCGTCTTCAAGAGTCATCGCTCCTGATTCGATCTTCGAGAAGTCGAGGATATCGTTGATGATTCCTAGCAGCGCCTCGCCTGAGTCCCGAACCGCGGTGGCATATGACCGTTGTTCCGGCGTCAGGGATGTATCAAGAAGAAGACCGGTCATGCCAATCACACCGTTCATTGGCGTGCGGATCTCATGGCTCATTGTTGCAAGGAACATGGACTTGGCGCGGTTGGCGCTTTCCGCGCGGTCGCGTGCCTCGCGCAGGGCAGCCTCGAGCCGGTACCACTCGGTCACGTCGCGTCCCGAGCTATGGATTTCCGACAGGCGCCCCCTCTCGTCCCAGATTTCCTGGTCCTCCCAGGATATCCAGCGCCATCCTTCGGCTGTCTGGATGCACTGCGTATATTTCTGCGCTGATCCTTCCATGCCCCCGCTCAAGAGCTCCGGTGGCTGGCTCTGCTCGGTAGGGTGGAGCCTTGGTGCAAAGACACGACCGAGCGCCGCCTCCCTCCTGACACCAAACATTCGGCAAAATGAGTCATTTACCAGGGTCAGCCGACCATCCGGTGACTTGCGCATGATGACGTTGCCCTGCTGCTCGACGAGGTTTCGATAGCGGCGCTCGCTGGCCTCGATCTCCTCATTGCGGTTGCGCAGCGCATTGACTGTGCTCTCCAGCTCCCGCTTCAGCTGGGCGAGCTCCAGTGCACGCTCGTCGAGCTTGTCGGCGCGGCGCTGGGTTGACAGGATGAGGAGCAGCAATACTGAAAAGCACAAGACCGCTACGCTCGCGATGGTCAGCGTAGAGGCTGCCGGGTGCTGACCCTGCCAGAGTACGAACCCCACGCCACAGACCACGACGAGCGTGACTGCAGCCACAGACATGATTTGCTGCAGATTCGGCACTTCGCTCGAGCCCCCGGCGTATCAGGCCGTCAGCCTCGCAGGCTTCGATTTAGCTTTGCTTAACGGACCGGGACTAGAGCCCCGTCAGGCCTTTCCTGACACCAGGCTGCGGACCAGCATGGCTCCTATGCCGCCGCCGGCTGCCGTCGAGCCAAAGACCTGGGAGAGCGCCAGGGGGTCGAACATGGGCTCGCTTCCGGGCGGCAGGGAGGGGTCACCGGTCGTGATGGCGCCGGTCAGCGCGGTCAGGATTGCCGGGAAGTTCAGGATAGGCGTGGTGCCCTCTACAATCTCGGTCCATCCCAGATATTGGGTGATCGACGTGCCCAGCGTGCCCGAGATACCTCCGGCGACGGCGCCTGCGCCAGCCGCGGTCGCCTTGCTGTTGCCCCTTCGCGTGATCGAGTAATACATGCCGGTCAGGGCTGCGATGAGACCGCCGGAGGCGAGCTGCCCGCCCAAGCCGTAGCTTGCGACGGTGTCTGCTACGCCTGCTATGTTCATGGTGTTGGCGTAGGCGAGGCCCACCTGGAGAACCATGCCCAGAAGCCCTGTCGAGACCACGCCAGGCTGAAGCAGCAAATACAGGATACGGGTCATCGGATCGTCCCCCTCACG
>JBEIFU010000003.1:0-28564 GCA_040382295.1 Alphaproteobacteria bacterium | reverse complement strand
TTGACTTCAAGCCTTTCATCGACACGGCACCGTTCAAACGGGTTGAGGGGCAGAGGTCTTTCGCGGGACGCCTGCTCACCGTCGGCATGATGCGGGACGAGCGGAAGCTTGAAAGCTATCGGCTCGTAGCGCGTGCCATGCGCCTGCTGCCGCGTGATGTTTTTTCGCTGCACATTGCCGGCGACGGGAAATACAGACCAGAGATCGAGGGGCTGTTCAATGATGGGACGGCGCACGGGCGGCTGCAGTTCCGGGGCCTGCAGCCAAAGGCCAAGGTTCTCGACCTCATGGCCAAGAGTGATCTGTTTCTCTGGCCCGGGATCGGGGAGGCCTATGGCCTTGTCTATCTCGAGGCGCAGGCCAGCGGACTGCCCGTGATTGCATGCCGTGATCGTGGCGTCAGCGACGTCACCCGTCATGGCGAAACTGCCATACTTTGTAATACAGGCGACAGTGAAGCATTGGCGGCAGCCGTCCTGATGCTTTCGCGCGACCATGAGCGGCGCGAACGCATGCGCGTTGCCGCGCAAGACTTCGTTCTCGCTGAAAGGTCGGTTGAACAGGCCGGTTCGCATTTGCGCTCCCTGCTGCGGGGTTGCGTGTGATGAGAAAACGAATTCTGCTCTGGAGCCAGCATCTTCTCGGCATGGGCCACTTCATGCGTGCCTCGCACATCGCCAGCGCCCTTGCGCATGACGGGTTCGACGTGGTGATCGCAAGCGGCGGCTTGCATGCCTCGTCCGTCAGTACTTCCGACTACAGGCTGGTGCAGCTGCCCGCCGTGCGGGCCAAGGATGAGCTTTTCGACTCGCTCGTGGATGCCGAGGGGCGTGACGTGACGGAAGAGCTGCTGGCGACGCGCCGGCGCATGCTTCTTGCACTGCACGACGGGATGCAACCTGATTGCATCATTACGGAAACCTTCCCGTTCGGGCGGCGCCTTCTGGAGGACGAAGTGCTTGCCCTGCTGGCGCACGCTCGAGCCCGCAGTCCGCGCCCGGCGATTGTTTCATCCGTGCGTGATGTTTTGCAACGGCCCCGGAAGGCTGAGCGCGCGGTTTCCATGGTTGCCCGTGCTCGATTGCTCTATGACCTCGTTCTGGTGCACGCAGACCCAGCGGTCATTCCCGCCACCCTTGCGTTTCCAGAGATGGCAAACATTGAAGACCTGCTTCGCTATACGGGCTTCATCGGGCCGACGCACATCGCTCCAGCGCCCGAGAGACAGGGTGTGCTTGTCACGGCTGGTGGCGGTGCAGTCGGCCATTCGCTTATTGCTGCTGCCCTCTCTGCAAAGCCACTGACCAGGCTTGCCGACCGCGCGTGGACAGTGGTGACGGGACCCTTGGGGGCAGATCGTGCGGACGTATTCGACGGCGTGCGTTTCGTGAGGTCCCTGCCCGACCTTGCCTCACGGCTTGCAAAGGCTGAACTTTCCATCAGCCAGGCTGGTTACAACACCATGGTCGAGATCCTCGCGGGGCAAACGCCGAGCGTCGTCGTTCCCTTCGAAACAGACCGGGAGCGGGAACAGTTCACACGCGCGACGCACCTCGCTCAACTCGGGCTCGTCACGATGCTTCCGGCGACACATCTTTCCGGTCCATCCCTTGCCCGAGCCATCGACGCGCGCCACGCGGTTGGCATGGCGCATCACGGTTTCAATCTGGATGGCCGCATTGGAACCGTTTCAGCCATCCGTGCCCTGATCGGCGGTGCGTGATGTGGGATGCGGTCGAGGCCGAGCTAGATGAATGGAAACGTGAGCGGCGGCGGGCGGAGTTCTGGTGGCGGGACGATGACGCTCAGGATGTGACGCCGGCGCTGAAAAAGCTGCTCGCCGTGGCGGGGGGTTTCCGGGTTCCGATTGCCCTTTCCGTCATTCCTGCCCGGTTCTCGCCTGCTCTCGCGCGAATGGTAAAGCGTCATGAAGCCGTGGACGTGCTGGTTCATGGCCATGGACACGTTAACCATGCAAGACCCGGGAGACCTAAACGGGAGTATGGTGTCTACAGACGCCAAGGCGACATGGAGCAGGAACTGCTTGAAAGCCTGGCGTTGATCAATCGGGGTTTCGGCTCTCGCGCCCTGCCCGTTCTTGTCCCGCCCTGGAACCGGATCCCGCCGACACTTGCCAGTCGGCTGCCTGGGCTGGGATACAAGGGGTTGTCGACCTGGAAGCCTCGCAAACCCCATGCGGCGCCTGCGGGGCTCGTGTGCATCAATACGCATCTCGATCCCATTGACTGGCGGAGGGGGCGTGCGCCAAAGAGCGAGCATGCTGTTGCCGCGGCGCTGCTGCGAAAGCTCCGCTGGCGACGCAAATATCCCGAGCGGGCGCTGGAGCCGCTTGGCCTGTTAACGCATCATTTGCTGTGGGGACCCGAGATTGAGACGACCATCGCCCATGTGCTTGCGCTTACGCGGTCACATCCAGCGGCCACGTGGGTTTCGGCCAGAAGCGCCTTCGGGCTGTAACCCCTCATGATCGCTCGTTGGCGCAGACGCCCCCTAGTGCTTGAAGCGTGCCGAACAGGCGCCGCCTTCGGCCTCACCTTTCTTGTTTCACTGATGGTGCCGATCCTGTCTGCCTGGCAAGTCCTGCTGCTTCCGCTGTGCCTCCTGTTTGCGGGTCATCTCGCGCATTGCGTCGTAAGGGCGGTCAGCGAGATCACGATCAATGAGGACGGAATTGTGCTTGCCCGCGGGTTCCTGCCATCCCAGCATCTGCTTTGGGCGGATGTGTCGTCGCTCGAGCTCAGGGTTTTTCCGCTTGGAAGATACAGACGGGCGTTCATGAGTGACCTCAAACTCCGCAGCCCTACGGCGGTTATGCTCATTGACGATGGGGTAGAAAACTTTTCGGGTATCCTGGGCCGTGCGTTGACGGAGGCCCGGCGACGCGGTGTCAGCATCTCCGAGGCGACCCGCGCCAATCTTGTCGGACTGGGACATGCCGATGCCGCAGGACACTGATACCGGGGCCGCCTTGCAGATCCGTCATCTGAGCGTCGAGGCTGGGCCGCGTTTCGCACGAAGCGCCATCCTTCGGGACGTGAGCTTCGATGTCCCCCGTGGCTCGTGCGTGGCGCTTGTCGGTGAAAGCGGCTCCGGCAAGTCGACGCTCTGCAGCGCCGTGATGGGCCTTTTACCGCGCGGCCTGCGCCGCAAGGGTGGGGAGATCCTGCTCCAGCGCTCAAACGGCAGCATCGATCTTTGCGCGATTGGCGAGAGGGCACTGCGCGGCATCCGCGGGCGGGAAGTCGCCATGGCGTTCCAGGAACCCTCTGCCGCCTTCTCCTCTGTCATGAGTATCGGGGACATGCTGGATGAGATGCTTCAGGCGCACCTGCCCCGACTGGATCGGGCCAGCCGCTTGCAGCGCGTCCATGAGATGCTTGCCATGGTCGGCTTCACGAATCCTGTTGCTGCAGCGAGCCGGTATCCCTTCGAGCTGAGCGGTGGCCTGAGGCAGCGTGCAATGCTTGCGAGTTCGCTCATCTGCCAGCCTTCGCTGGTTATGGCCGATGAGCCCACGTCGGCGCTTGACGTAACGGTTCAGGCATTGACGCTCAAGCTTTTGGCGGACCTGCAGGACAGGCTCGGGCTGAGCCTTCTTCTCGTCACGCATGACTTTGGTGTTGTCGCCAACATTGCGGACCATGTGGTCGTCCTCAAGGACGGGCTGGTTGAAGAAGCCGGGACGGTCGATGATGTCCTGCGGCGCCCTTCATCGAGTTATACACGCTCGCTCCTTGCGCTTTCCCCTCGCTTGTCTGGAACAGCGTCACCGCTGGTTCCACACCATGCCAGCTCGGCTGCCGCGCAAGCACTTTCTGCGGTCTGGCGGGATCGGATCGGCCCACAGGCTGGCACGCGGCTGATTTCGGTGGAGGGAGTCAGCAAACGCTTTGTCGCCCGCAAGGGCTCGCTTGGTGGCAAGAAGAGGCTGGTCGACGCAGTCACAGCCGCAAGCCTGCATGTAGATGCAGGCGTCTGTGTGGGTCTCGTGGGCGAGAGTGGCTCGGGGAAATCCACGCTGTCGAAAATGGTCTTGCGTGCCATGCGGCCCGACACCGGGCGCATTGAGGCCTTTGATGGAAAGCGCATGCGCAACATTGCCGACCTGGATGGTGCGGCGCTAAAGACCTATCGAGCCCGGGTGCAATATGTTTTCCAGGATCCGTTTTCATCGCTCAATCCCCGGATGACGACTGAAGACATCATCACGGAGCCCTTCGTCATTCATGGTCTGGGTGATGCGCAAGACCGACGCCAGTGGGCAATGGCGCTGATGGAGCTTGTTGGACTTAGCGCGTCCATGCTGCAGCGTCGACCGAATGCCTTTTCCGGAGGACAGCGGCAGCGCATCGGGATTGCCCGCGCATTGGCGCTGGGACCTGATGTGCTGGTGTGTGACGAGCCGGTCTCGGCACTCGATGTTTCGGTGCAAGCGCAAATTCTTGGTCTGCTCGAAGGCCTGCGCCAGGATCTGAATGTCGCTATCCTGTTCGTTAGCCATAATCTTGCGGTGGTGAGACAGGTGGCGCAGCGCGTCCATGTCATGTGCGACGGACGCATTGTGGAGGCGGCGCCAGTGACATCGTTGTTTGAAAATCCCCAGCACCCCTATACGGTTGCCTTGCTGGCCGCTCATCCAGAGCCCGACCTGGACCGGAAGCTCGATCTGTCGGCGCTGATGGATGGCCGTGCCTCCGATCCAATGGCGTGGCCGGAGCCCTTCCGCCTGCGACCTGGCGAGGCACCCCGCTACAAGGTCGTTGGTGACAATCATGTTGTCGCCATCGCCTAGCAGAAGGATGATGTTGATGCGTTGCCGACCGTTGCTTGCCCTGGGCCTCAGTCTAATCGCTGCCTTGTTCGTGTCCGGGCCCTCGATGGCAGCATCCCCGAAGCTGCAGGAGAACGCCGCGCTCGCGCCACTGGTCGCACAGAAGAAGCTTCCGCCCGTGCAATCCCGATTGCCTGCGGAGCCGGCCGTTGTCGATCTGGCTGCTCTCGGGAGAAGAGCAGGACAGGCGGGTGGAACGCTGCGTACGATGATGAGCAAGGAGAAGGATATTCGCCTGATCAGCACGTGGTCTTATGCACGCCTGGTTGGATGGACACCGCGACTTGAGCTCGCGCCTGACCTCGTGAAGTCCGTCGATGTCAAGGAAGGCCGTATCTTCACATTCACCTTGCGGGCTGGACACAAGTGGTCGGATGGCCAGCCGTTCACGTCCGAGGATTTTCGTTACTTCTGGGAAGATGTCGCCAACAATCCAGAGCTGTCGCCGAAGGGTCCGCCGGCAGACATCCTGAATGATGGTGAGAAGCCGAAGGTCGAGATCGTCGATGCCGTGACCGTGCGTTACAGCTGGTCCAAGGCGAATGCCCGGTTTCTGACGGTTCTGGCGCAGGCCCGTGAGCCGTACATTTACAGGCCAGCGCACTATCTGAAGCAATTCCACGCGAAACATGCGTCGAAGGCGATGCTCGAGGCAGCCGTGGCGCGCAAGAAGGTTCGAGGCTGGGCCCAGCTTCATAACCAGATGGACAGCATGGGCAACAATGACAATCCGGCGCTTCCCACTCTCCAGGCGTGGGTGCCAGTGACCGAGGTCCCTGCCACACGCGTCCTCTTCAAGCGCAATCCCTTCTATCATCGGGTGGATACACGAGGTGTACAGCTTCCCTATATCGATGCGATCGAGATTGCGATCGTTGAAGGTGGGCTGATTGCAGCAAAGACGGCGGCGGGGGACAGTGACCTGCAGGCGCGAGGGCTGACCTTCGGTGATGTCTCCGTGCTCAAGGCCAACGAGACGAAGGGGACCTATTCCTTGCTGACCTGGCCGATCGCAAAAGGATCCCACTTTGCGCTCTACCCGAACCTCAACGCCAAGGACGCGACATGGCGCGCGCTGATGCGCGATCTGCGGTTCAGGCAGGCGCTGTCGCTTGCGATCAACCGAAAGGACATCAACACATCGCTGTTCTTCGGACTTGCGTCAGAAAGCGCGAATGCTGTCCTGAAGGCTTCGCCGCTGTACAGGCCCGAAAATGCAGCCGCTTTCGCCCGGCATGACCCTCGGGCAGCGAATGCGCTCCTCGATGCGGCGGGACTTGGGACCCGTGATGGTGAAGGTTTTCGTCTTTTGCCTGATGGGCGCAAGCTTGAGCTGGTCGTGGATATTGCCGGGGAGACCAAGGAGGAGACGGATATCCTGCAGCTTGTCATGCAGCATCTGCGTGACGTCGGGCTCCGCTTGATCATCAAGACGTCGGATCGCAACCTGATGCGCAACCGGGCCTACGCGGGGGAAGCCATGATGACGGGACTTTCCGGCTGGGACATGGGAATTCCCTCACCGGACATGAGCCCAGATGAACTTGCCCCAACGCGGCAGGATACGCTTGCGTGGCCTCAGTGGGGGAACCATTTCGAGACTGGCGGCCGGTCGGGCCTCGCGCCAGACATGCCGGAGGCAAAGCTGCTTCTGCAGCTCAACAGGCAATGGAATGCCGCTCGATCCCGCAAGGAGCGCGAGGTGATCTGGGGGAAGATGCTGGATATTCACGCGAAGCAGAGCTTCATCATCGGGACCGTTTCGGAGGTCCTGCAGCCAGTCGTCGTCCGGAAATCCCTGATGAACGTGCCTGCGAAGGGTGTGTTCTCCTGGGATCCAGGCGGTCAGTTCGGGATGTACCGAATGGATGAATTCTGGTTCAGCCGCTGAAGAGTTTTGCGGAAGGGGGCACCACCGACATGCTACGTTTCATCGTCGAGCGGCTTCTGGTGATGGTGCCGACCTTCCTTGCGATCGCGGCCCTGATTTTCCTGACCATCCAATTGCCTCCCGGCGACTATCTTTCGAACGAGATTGCCGAGCTGGAGTCGCAGGGCGACAGGTCGGCCGCAGAGCGTGTGGCTTTCTTGCGCAAGGAGCACGCCCTGGATCGGCCGCTGCTCGAGCAGTTTGGCATATGGATTGGCGTGTGGCCGGGGCCGCGAGGCTTTTCCGGCTTGCTCCAGGGCGATCTCGGACCGTCCTTCGAGTTCAACAAGCCTGTTGCCGATGTGGTGGGCTACGCGCTCGGGCCCACGATTGCCGTCAATGTGCTTGCGGTCTTTGCTGTCTATCTCATCTCTCTGCCGCTGGGGATCGTTGCCGCTGTCAGGAAGGACGGTCTTCTCGATCATTTGATCGCCCTATTTGCGTATGTTGCCGTTGCCACACCAGGATTCCTCCTGGCACTTGTCGTGCTGAATTACTCCAATGTCTGGTTTGGTCTATCGATTGGTGGCCTCATCGACCCAGAATATGCTGATCGCTGGTGGACGCCTGAGGGGCTTGGATCGATTGCCGCTCATCTCGCCGTTGCAGTCGTGGTGCTTGCCTTCTCCGGTGCCGGTGCCATGACGAGGCGCTTGCGGGCCAACATCCTCGATGAGCTAAACAGGCCATATGTTGTTGCTGCGCGGGCCCGCGGGATCAGCGAGACGCGCCTTCTGCTGCGATATCCCGTTCGTATGGCATTGATCCCATTTGTCGCCGACATCGGCAATCTCCTGCCCTCCCTTGTCTCCGGGTCCGTCATCGTATCCGTTGTGCTGAGCCTGCCGACCGTCGGGCCGATCCTGGTTCGTGCGCTGCAGGCCCAGGATCTTTTTCTCTCCGGCTTCATCCTCTTGTTTGCAGCAGGGCTCACGCTGATCGGGACGCTCGTCTCGGACCTGCTGCTGGGTTTCATCGATCCGCGGGTGCGGCTCGGTCAGGCGCTTGACCGATGACGGTAGATACGCTGGCCAACTCATCGGCCGCCCGCGCTCGCGCAGGCCTGCTCTCACGTATTGCACGAAGACCCAGCGCCTTCGCAGCCCTTCTGTTTCTTTTCGTGCTTTATGCGCTGCTGCCGTTTGTCGAGGTCATTGCACCCTATGCGCCCGAAACACGCCACAACGACCGCATCCTGATGCCGCCGTCGACGGTTCATTTCTGGCATGACGGACAACTTACCCGCCCCTATGTCCATCCGGTTCAAGCCGTTCTGAATACCGAGACTTTTCAGCGGACCTATGTTGCGGATCCAGAGAAGCGCCTCCCGCTGCGGTTCTTCTGTTCGGGGGACGCCTATCACCTGTGGGGCCTTTTCTCTGCCGACTTTCACCTGATTTGTCCGCCGGAGGGAGGAGGCCTGCACCTGCTGGGGACCGATCGTCTCGGGCGTGACATGTTCAGCCGGATCCTCCACGGTGCGCGCGTCTCCTTGACCATCGGACTTTTCGGGGTCGCCATCAGTTTCATCCTTGGATGCATCCTGGGGGGACTAGCCGGCTATGCGGGGGGCTGGACGGATGCGGTCGTGCTGCGGCTCATCGAGGTCCTGCGCGCGATACCCGAACTTCCTCTGTGGATGGCGCTTGCTGCGGCTCTGCCTGCCACCTGGTCAGCGATGTCGGTCTATTTTGGCATCACGATCATTCTCGGATTGCTGGACTGGCCCGGCTTGGCGCGGGCCGTCCGTGCCAAGATCATGTCGCTACGCGAGGAGGATTACGTGGTGGCGGCCGAGCTTCTGGGTGCCAGTCGAAGCCGGGTCCTGTTCCTGCATATGCTTCCCAATTTCTCGGGGCACCTCATCGTGAGCCTCACCCTCGCGGTGCCGGCCATGATCCTGGGAGAGACGGCGCTGTCGTTTCTGGGTCTGGGCCTGCGCCCGCCTGTGGTGAGCTGGGGTGTCATGCTCAACGATGCGCAAAACATGAGCGCGATCGAGCTCTATCCCTGGTTGCTGCTGCCCCTGTTACCCGTGATCCTTGTGGTTCTTGCGTTCAATGTTCTCGGGGACGGGCTTCGGGACATCGCTGATCCGTATCGCCGCTGAACTCGTAACCATAAAGTCATCACAATCGCGCGAGCCGGGACAAACTAAGGCAACATTAGTTTGATGATGTAAGACTGCCTTCCTATATAGGTAAAAGAACAATTCAGGGTTCCGGGTAAATTCCATGAGTGGTGCGGACGTGGCCCAGACGGGTCCGACGGGCGACATTGGTCGCGTTTTGGGCGTTGGAAGCAGGAAGAAGCCTCTCTGGCGTCGCTGGTGGGTGCTCGCGACAGGGCTTGCTCTGCTGGGGACCGCGGGCTGGATTTTCCTTACGCCGGACCCTCCTGTTGCCTACATCAAGGGCAAGGCGGAAGTGACGACAATCCGGTCCATCGTGACAGCGACCGGGACGCTGCAACCGATCGACAAGGTCACTGTCGGCGCCGAGGTTTCGGGCAAGATCGATGAGGTTCTCGTCGATTTCAATGGCAAGGTGACCAAGGGGCAGATCATCGCCCGGATCAACACGGAGGAGCTTAACGCACGCGCGCAACAGGCGCTTGCCACCGTGGCACAGGTCGATGCGACGCTTGCCAAGGCTGAAGGCGATCTCAAGCGCGCCATCTTGCTTCGTGAAAAGGGCTTTGTTTCATCGGCAGCCTATGATTCAGCCCTTGCCGCGAGGAACTCTGCGGCAGCGAACCTCAAAAGCGTGCGCGCGCAGTCGCAGCAGGCGCAAGCCAATCTTTCCAAAGCGGTGGTGCGCTCGCCGATCGATGGCATCGTTCTGGACCGCAAAATCGAGCGCGGACAGACTGTTGCCGCAAGCTTCCAGGCGCCGGAGCTTTTCATCATTGCGTCCGACCTGCGCAAGCTGGAATTGACCGTCGATATCGACGAGGCCGATATCGGTGAGGTCGCTGTTGGACAGGCGGCTACTTTCACAGTCGATGCCTACCCTTCCCAGGTCTTCAAGGCGAAGGTTGCAGAGCTGAGAAATGCTGCACGAACCATCCAGAATGTGGTTACTTATCAGGGCGTGCTGATCGTTGAGAACGAGAATGCCCTGTTGAAACCCGGAATGACTGCAACTGCAGATATTGCCGTCAAGACAGCAGACAATGTGGTGAGCGTACCCAACGGGGCTTTGCGCTTTGCACCCCAAACGAGTGCCCGCGCTCAATCCATGATCCCCACGGCGACGGTTGCGCCCGCTGACCCGATCAGTTCGGGCAAAGGAAAGCTGTGGTCCGAGGTGAAGGGTGGTGAACCAACGTCACGCGATGTCACGCTGGGCATTACCGATGGGCAGCGGACAGAGATTACCAGCCCGAACGTCAAGGCTGGCGAGGAATTCATCCTTGATGTCGATCAGCAGGATGGCATGGGGCGGTAAGGCTTGATGACCAACGCGCCGCTCATTCGCTTCACCAAGGTTTCGAAGATCTACGGCAAAGGTGAGGCCGAGGTTCGGGCCCTCGACGGTGTTGATCTGACGATCAATGACGGCGAATTCGTGGCCATCATGGGGCCATCGGGATCCGGCAAGTCGACAGCCATGAACATCCTAGGTTGCCTCGATACGCCTACGAGCGGCAGCTATTTCTTTCGTGGCATCGATGTCGGGACGCTTGACCGCTCCCAGCGCGCATTGCTGCGGCGACACTATATCGGTTTCGTTTTCCAGGGGTTCAACCTGCTCAAGCGCACGACGGCCCGGGAAAACCTGGAGTTGCCACTCATCTATCGCCGGGAAAGCGCGCAACAGCGGCGGGCGGCTGCGCTCAAGGCGCTCGAGCTTGTGGGGCTTTCGGATCGCGCCAACCATACATCATCGGAGCTCTCCGGCGGACAGCAGCAGCGGGTCGCCATCGCGCGTGCGCTCGTAACTGAGCCGGCCGTGATCTTTGCGGATGAGCCTACCGGAAACCTGGACAGCTCGCGCAGCCACGAGATCATGAAGCTTCTCGACGAGCTCAATCGAACCCGGAACATCACGATTGTCCTGGTGACGCACGAGGACGATATTGCGGCCTATGCCAAGCGACAGATCCGCTTCAAGGACGGAAAGATTGCATCGGACACGACCTCGCGTTCAGAGATCACGCCATGATCTGGACAATCCTCCAGCTGGCCTTTCGTGAGCTGAGGGCCAACATCCTCCGGTCCCTGCTGACCACGCTCGGGATCATCGTGGGCGTTGCTGCTGTCGTGACAGTAGTTACCCTTGGCCAGGGCCTGACCGTGAAAGTCACGTCGGATATCGCCTCGATGGGCAGAAATCTGCTCTTCGTGCTGCCCTTCACACCGCAACGCGCGGGCCCTGCCACGCCGCAAACACCGTTCAAGGTAGATGATGCGCAGGCCATCATGCGAGAGATCCAGGGCGTGCTCGCGGTCGCGCCCTCCACGATCAAGCAATCGCAGGCTGTCTATGGCTCCAACAACTGGTTTGTGCCGGTCAATGGCACGACCAACCCTTATCTGACGGTACGCGACTGGCCGCTGGCCCAGGGGCGACCCTTTACCGAGAGCGAGGAACGCGGCGGTCGGGCAGTCTGCATCCTCGGGGAGACACCACGGCGCGAGTTGTTCGGACACCAGAACCCTCTGGGAGCGACCATACGCCTTGGACAGTCGACCACCTGCGAGGTCATCGGTGTCCTCTCAATGAAAGGGCAGTCGACGTTCGGCCAGGACCAGGACGATCTGATCCTCATGCCTATCGGCGCCGTGCAGCGACGCATGACAGGAAACGATGATGTCCAGCAGATCTGGCTTTCCGCAGTCAGCGCCGAGCGCGTCAAACCCGTGCAAGAGGCTCTTGCATCCCTCATGCGGGAACGGCGACGGATCCGTGCCGGCGAACAGGACAACTTCCTGATCCGTGACTTGCAGTCCGTGTCGAGCCTCGTGCAGTCGACCACTACCCTGCTGACGGCTGGCCTGTCGGCGGTGGCGGCAATCAGCCTTCTGGTCGGCGGCATCGGCATCATGAATATCATGCTGGTATCCGTGACGGAGCGGACCCGCGAAATTGGTATCCGGCTAGCCATTGGGGCCCTCGAGCGTGATGTGCTGATGCAGTTTCTGATCGAGGCCATTCTCCTTTCATGTGTCGGCGGAATGATCGGTGCTGTCCTCGGGCTGGCAGGATCCGCAGCAATCGCCTATGCGATCGGCGTTCCGTTTGTGCTGAGCCCTTGGGTGGTGGTGATCGCGTTTGCGTTCTCGGCTGCCGTCGGGATCGTCTTCGGGTTCTTTCCCGCAAGGCGTGCCGCGAGCCTGGATCCGATCGAAGCGCTTAGATATGAATAGCCAGCCCCTGAGGTCGGCAGATCGGCTTGGAGTTGGAGGCTGGCGCTATTCCTGGACCCGCCTGACGATGGGTGCCTTGCTGAGAGCATCCACGGCCAGCTGAGATGCCTTGGGTGCCGTCAGATCCGAGAAAACGATCATTCCGGACACACCGACCAGGGCAATCGCCGCAACCAGCGCGAAAACAATCGCTGCAGCCGTTCTTGAAAAGCCTGATGACATCCGAGCCCCCGGGCACAATCTCTAGTGTGAACTATAGAATAGGCTTTATCCGGATGCAAGCGGTCTTCTTCCGTCCGCCGCGCATCGATTAGTCATGGGACAAGCCGGTAGCCGCCACTTTCAGTCAGCAGCAGGGTCGCACGTGCGGGGTCCTGCTCGATCTTCTGGCGCAGACGGTAAATGTGGGTCTCCAGTGTGTGGGTGGTGACTGCGGGATTGTATCCCCACACCTCGTGCAACAAGGTTTCTCGCGGGACGACCCTGTCGCCGGCGCGGTAGAGGTATTTCAGGATCGACGTTTCCTTTTCCGTCAGGCGGACCTTCTGGTTCTCTGGACCCAGCAGCAGCTTCGCTGACGGTCTGAACGCGTAGCGTCCAATCTGGAACGTGGCATCCTCGCTGTGCGCATGACTGCGCAAGTGCGTCCTGATCCTGGCCATGAGCGCGTTGAACCGGAAAGGCTTGATCAGATAGTCGTTGGCGCCTGACTCCAGGCCCTCAACCTCGTCCGCCTCGGTGTCCTGGCCCGTGAGCATGAGGATGGGACAACGTATATTCGCCTTTCGCATCAACCGGCACACTTCACGGCCGTCAATATCGGGCAAGCCGACATCAAGAATGATGAGGTCGGGAGGGGTCGCTCTTGCTCGCTCGAGGCCCGCCGCGCCTGTTGATGCCTCCGTAACCATGAATTCGTTCTGTAACGCCAGCTGCTCCCTCAGGGAGTCGCGCAGGGCGTTATCATCATCGACGAGCAGAATGCGCCGGGGGCTGTTCATGCCAACTGATGTCCTTGTGGCTTTATTGCCAAGTGATTTGCGTGCAAGGATATGTAGGCTATAGCAAAGCATAATTGGAGAGCAGGAGCAGGATGAGCGCGAACAGGCGCACTGTCGGAACTGGCGCCAAGGCCCATAAAGCGGCCCGTGCAAAGGTAAAGGGTGCCAGCGCTCACGCAAAGTTTATGTCGACACCCCTGGTCAGGGTCTCGCGTGCAATTGGTGACCTGCGCTCGGGGATGCCCGTTGCCATCGTCTCGAAGGGAAGTACGGCGCTCATCGCTCTTGCCGCTGAACTCGCGCGGGAAGATACTCTCGCGGCCCTGCGCCGCCAGACCGGTGCGACGGCGGCTGTGGCTTTGACGCATAACCGTGCCCGTACGCTCAAGATCCGGCTTTATACCAAGCCGGTGGTGCTGGTGACGCTGCCGTTGCAGGGTGGAGCTCGGGCTGCGCGTGCGCTTGCTGACCCAACCCGAGACTTGCATGACCCGCTTCTTGGGCCGTGGCAGGCGCTGCGCGATCCGCTGCCTGACACTATCGCGCCTGCGCTGAGCCTGGCTAGGGAGGCCGAGCTCCTGCCGTCGCTGGTTGTGTTTTCGCTGTCCCGGCGGAGAGCCCAGACCCTTGCCGCTGCCACCGACTTATGCCTTGTCAATTGCGACGATATCGCCGCAGCGGCAGAGTGCTCGCAGACCGCCATGTCCATTGTTTCCCGTGCGCAATTGCCCTTGGCTGGCGCGGCGAACACGCGCGTGCTGGCCTTCAGGCCCGCTTCTGGTGGGCGTGAACACCTCGCGTTGATTGTGGGTGACCCAGAGCCCCCCGGCCCCGTTCTGGTGAGACTGCACTCGGAATGTCTCACTGGAGACTTGCTTGGTTCCCTGAAGTGCGACTGCGGGGACCAACTTCGTGGTGCCATTGCGAGCCTTGGTGCCCATGGCTCGGGGATCTTGCTTTATCTTGCTCAAGAGGGGCGCGGGATTGGGCTCATCAACAAGCTAAAGGCCTACGAACTGCAGGACCAGGGTTTTGACACGATCGAAGCCAACCAGCGTCTAGGTTTCGAGGCAGACGAGCGGCGCTTCGCGGTAGCAGCCGAGATCCTGAAGTATCTCGGATTCACGTCGGTCCGGCTGATGACGAACAATCCCGACAAGCTTGGTGCCCTCACACAGCACGGCGTGACGGTAGTCGAGCGCGTCCCTCACCAGTTTGCGACGAACCCCTTCAACGCAGGCTACCTCGCCACGAAAAAATCGCGGTCCGGCCACCTGCTGTGAAGGTACGTGCGCCCTCGCGATCGACCCTTATTTGCGGCCGACGATCTCCATTTCGTTAAGCAGACGGTCGGCGCCGTCGATGCGATCCATCACCCAGAGCATGTAGCGTACATCGACATGGATCGTGCGGTTGATCGAGGGATCGAACCACCAGTCGGCGATGATGCCATCAATGGTACCATCGAAGGCGAGACCTACGAATTCACCCTTGGCGTTCAGCGTCGAGGAGCCCGAGTTTCCGTTGGTGATGTCAAGCGTGGACAGGTAATTCACCGGCAGCGTCTTCAGCCCGGGATGAGCATAGCGGCCAAAATCGCCCTTGCGGATCAGGTCGAGCTGGCGGGTCGGTGAGTCAAACGGCTCGGCGCCGGTGTACTTGTCAGCGATGCCCTGGGCCGTCGTGAAAGCGGTCCAGGCGGCGCCGTCACGGACGCGGCCCTTGACGTGTCCGTAGGTCAGTCGCAGGCTGCCGTTGGCATCGGGATAGACCGCCCGCCCCTGTTCGGCCGCGAAGCGACGGAAGGCGCTCATATAGGCGCTGCGTGCCGCCTGCAGCTTGCCTTCGCGCTCCTTGTTTTCGGCCTCACGTGCCATGTCGGTCTCGTACATGGCAACGGCAAGGCGCAGGAACGGATCCGAGGCTGAAGCCAGGTCGGCTCCGGTCTTCGACAGGAGCGACAGGCGCCACTGCGTATCACCGAGCTTCGTTTCAGCATAGAGACGGTCCAAACCCGTCCTCTCAAGCTGGCGATCTAAGGCCGCGTTGCGGCTGGCGGGCGCAAGGGCTCTGTATTCGCTGAGGGCCGCTTCGAAGAGCTTGCGGTCCACCTTGGGGTCGAAGCGGCGCTCGATCTGGGTCATGCGCTCGGTCACGAGCCTGCGGTCGCGATCCTGGAAACCAGGCTCGCGATCGGCGTCGGGCTTTGCCTGTTCCTGCGACCAGCGATAGATCGTGCGCGCGGCGGACAAGAGCTGCGAGCGGTTCAGCAGGCCGTATCGGGCCGACACCAAACGGGCCTCGGCGGCTTCGGCTGCCAGCGTGTCGAGGGTGTCGATGACGGGCTTGAGTTCGGCTGCACGCGCCGGGGATTGCGCCCAGTCGCGGAAGGCTTTCTCTGCAGAAGTCTTGCGCGCGAGCAAGCCGATGGCCTCGGCGCCGGCGAGCTGGCCCTCGAGCTTTTTCTTGATATTGTCGGCACCGCGCAGCGCGTTGGCATACTTGATGGTCGCCGCCTCATCGCCGGCTGTCGCAGACTTGATCTGATTAGAGTATTCGGCAAGCAGGCGCTGCTGCAGCGGATAGAGATCGCTGAAGAAGGCCTTTGCCTCGGCTGCCGTGCGGTGCCGCTCTGTCGTTCCGGGGAAGCCCGCGAGGACTACGAAGTCACCCTCGGACAGGCCCTGTGCTGAGACCTTAAGCCAGCTCTTCGGCTTGTAGGGGACGTTTGCCTTATCGAAGGGGCGCGACGAGCCGTCCGGGGCCACGTATGCGCGATAGAAGCCGAAATCGCCTGTGTGGCGGGGCCATTGCCAATTGTCGACCTCGCCGCCGAAGCTGCCGATCGCGCCTGCTGGCGCATAGACCAAGCGAACATCCTGGATCTCGAGCATCTGCTGCAAATAGTAGGTGGACCCGCCGTAATAGGCGCGCACGTCGCAACGTCGGCTGGGCTGCTTCTCGCACGCCTGCACCAAATTCTTCTGGTTGGCTTCGAGGCGGTCATAGCGCTGACGACCGGTCGTTGCGGCGGTGACGCCTTGGAGCATCTGTACCGTCACATCCTTCAATTCCTCGATTACGAACACGCGTGAACCCGGTGCGGCCGGGAGCTCGTCTGCCTGTGTGGCGGCGAGGAAGCCTTTCGAGAGGTAATCCTGCTCCGGCTTCGAGTTGTACTGGATCGAACCATAGATGCAGTGATGGTTGGTCGCGACGAGGCCCTCGGGGCTGAGGAACGCAGCGGAGCACCCACCCAATGAAACGATGGCGTTCATCGGCGCTGCCGAAAGGTTTGCTAGCGCGTTCGGATCGAGCTTGAGCCCCGCCTTTTTCATCTGCGCGGCGATCTCGGGTGCCTGCGCGGGAAGCCACATGCCTTCCTCTGCGAGGGCGGGTGCAGATGCAAACATGGAAGCAATTACGAGAAGCCTTGATCTGAAACGCATGGATGTCCCCTGGAAAGCGCCGCGGAGGGCCGAGTTCGGGTCGTGGCTACATCAAGCCGGGCGCTGGTACAATCGCCCGGATCGGGCTCGACAACACAATCCCGTGATAAGAGAAGAGTCCGTGGCTCTGGCAAGCGGTGGTTGCCGCCGGACATAAAAAAGCAGGCGGCTCCCTTGCGAGAACCGCCTGCCCCGGGGAAGCCAGCCTAGTTCGCCGGCAGGAGAACCTTGTCGATCACGTGGATAATGCCGTTCGAGCCACGAATGTCCGCCTTGACGACCGTGGCGCCGGCGACCTTCACGCCGTGCTT
The DNA here is from genome assembly GCA_040382295.1 of Alphaproteobacteria bacterium. Classification (GTDB taxonomy): domain Bacteria; phylum Pseudomonadota; class Alphaproteobacteria; order Micropepsales; family Micropepsaceae; genus SZUA-430. The sequence goes on along the minus strand of JBEIFU010000003.1, from coordinate 11,650 downwards.
GCCGTCGATCGCGAGCGTGCCGCCCTGGAGGGTCGGCGGCGATGTCAGCTTTTTTCCGGCCAGGGCCGAGGACTCGATCGAGCCGGCGATGACATGGAACTTCAGAATGGCCTGCAGCTGGGCCTTGTTTTCAGGCTTCAGCAGGTTCTCGACCGTGCCAGCAGGAAGCGCTGCGAAAGCGGCGTTCGTCGGCGCGAAAACGGTGAAGGGGCCAGCGCCTGAGAGCGCGTCGGTCAGTTCAGCCGCCTTGAGCGCCGTAACCAGTGTCGAGAAATCCGGGTTCGACGCAGCGATTGCAACGACGGTCTGTGACGGGGCGGCCGGCTTGGAGGCGTAGGCGCCGCTGCCTGCCACGGCTGGCGCCGTGAAGGAAGGGGCCACAAGGGCGAGCGCTACTACGGCGCCAAAAAACTTGCGCATTCAATATCTCCTCGGTGATGGAACGGCGCGTGCGTTGTGCACGTCCGAACATTGCAGTTACGGGTCAGATCTCAACACTGGATCATCACATAGTCGGACTTTTTCAATTTGCATCCGCGCCAGTCGATGAAATGATTTTCATCCAGCCGCTTACGGGAGCGGCATGCGTGCGCCCTGATTCTACAGCTTCGGCGCTGATAATTTGGGGACAGTTTCGAATGCTGACGCAGGGGAAGTGCTGCCGCTTGACAGGCCGTTCGTCTGGTGACCTTTTTGCCCTGACGAGAGAGGGGCTATTCGAATGTTTCCGAAGGTTTGCATCATCGGCGCCGGGTGCTCCGGCTTCACCACGGCCAAAGCCCTTGCGGATCGGGGGATTGCCTTTGACTGCTTCGAGATGAGCGACCAGATCGGCGGGAACTGGGTGTTCAAGAACAAGAATGGGCGGTCGGCCTGCTACCAGTCACTGCATATCGACACCTCCAAGTACCGCATGCAGTTCGAGGACCTGCCAATTCCGTCCCATTATCCGGATTATCCCCACCACTCGCAGGTGCTTGAGTATTTCAACATGTACGTCGAGCAGTTTGGGCTCAGGCCGCGGATCACCTTCAACACGGAGGTCACCAGAGCTGAGCGACTTACCGACGGGCGATGGAAGGTCAGCCTTTCAAATGGCGAGACGCGCGACTATGACGCGCTTGTCGTCGCCAACGGGCATCATTGGGACCAGCACATCCCTGCTTTCCCCGGGCATTTCGATGGTCCCAGCTTTCACAGTCATCGCTACATCGATCCGTTCGAGCCGGTCGACATGCGAGGAAAACGCGTGCTCGTCGTGGGAATGGGCAACAGCGCGATGGATATTGCCTCGGAGCTGTCGCAGCGCCCGATTGCCAAGAAGCTGTTCGTGGCGGCGCGGCGTGGCGTGTGGATCTTTCCCAAGTACATCAACGGACAGGTGCCCGACAAAGGCGTGATGCCACCCTGGATGCCGCGCTTCCTCATGCGTGCGATCATCAAGCGCATGATCGTCAAGGCGGTCGGACACATGAAGGATTACGGGCTTCCGGAGCCCGAACATCATCCGGCCGATGCGCATCCGTCGGTGTCCGGAGAGTTCCTGACGCGCGTGGGGTGCGGAGACATCACGGTCAAGCCGAACATCGCCGAACTGATGGGCAACCGGGTGCGCTTCACAGATGGAACTGTCGAAGACATCGACGCCATCATCTATGCGACGGGGTACAACATCACATTTCCCTTCCTTGACCGATCCGTCATCGATGTGGTCGACAACCACGTCGCCCTGTTCAAGCGCATCTGCAAGCCTGGCATTCCGAACCTGTTCTTCATGGGGCTTGCGCAGCCGCTGCCGACGCTTGTGAATTTTGCCGAGCAGCAGGCAAAATGGGTCTCGTCGGTCCTAGCCGGTGAGTGCGCCCTGCCCTCGCCCGCCGAGATGGAAGACGCCATCCGCCGGGATGAGGCGCGAGACATCGGGCGCTACTACAAATCGCGGCGGCACACGCAGCAGGTCAATTTCGACCTCTACTGCGCGGAGTTGAAGCGGGAGATCGCGACCGGACGGAAGCGGGCACAGCAAGCGGGTAACGCCAGGGCTGCGTGACCCTGCCCTGGCTCAGCGGATGATGCCGAGCTCGCGGCCTGTCTCGGCGAAGGCCGCGAGCGCAATGTCGAGATCCTCGCGCGTGAGGGCGGCCGACATCTGCGTGCGGATTCGCGCCTTGCCCTGGGGCACGACCGGATAGGAGAAGCCTACGACGTAGACGCCTTTCTCGAGCATGCGCGCAGCGAACCGCGCTGCGAGTGCCGCATCGCCCAGCATGACGGGCACGATCGGGTGTTCGCCCGGCAGGATGTTGAAGCCGAGGCTTTCCATGCCCTTCCTGAAGTGGCGCGTGTTTTCCTGGAGTTGGTCCATGAGGCCGGTCGATCGGCCGAGGAGGTCAATGGCCGCAATCGAGGCGGCGGCGATCATGGGCGGGATCGAATTGGAGAAGAGATAGGGCCGCGAGCGCTGGCGCAGGAGGTCGATGATCTCCTTGCGCGCGCTGGTAAAGCCACCGCTGGCTCCGCCCAGAGCCTTGCCCAGCGTGCCCGTGATGATGTCAACGCGACCCATCACGCCGTCGCGTTCGTGGGTTCCCCTGCCCGTCTTGCCGGTGAAGCCTGTTGCGTGACTGTCGTCGACCATGACGAGGGCATCGTATTTCTCCGCTAGGTCGCAGATCTCAACAAGCTTCGCGTAGTAGCCGTCCATCGAGAAGACGCCGTCCGTTGCGATCATGCGGAAGCGTGCGCCGGATGCGGCCTTGAGCTTCTGCTCGAGGTCGGCCATATCGCCATTGCGGTATCGGGCGCGCTCGGCCTTGCAAAGGCGGATGCCGTCGATGATGCTGGCGTGATTGAGTTCGTCCGAGATTATGCAGTCCTGCTCGCCCAGAAGCGTCTCGAACAAGCCGCCATTTGCATCGAAGCAGGACGAATAGAGGATTGTGTCCTCGGTGCCTAGGAAGTCGCTGATCTTGCCCTCGAGGTCCTTGTGGATCTCCTGCGTGCCGCAGATGAAGCGCACGGAGGCCATGCCATAGCCCCAGCGGTCGAGGGCTGCATGCGCGGCCTTCACGATGTCCGGGTGGCTTGCGAGGCCGAGATAGTTGTTGGCGCAGAGGTTGAGCACCTCCCTGTCCCCGGTCACGCGGACGTGGCCAGACTGGGGGCTGGTGATAACGCGCTCGGGTTTCTCGAGGCCGGCCGTGCGGATGGATGCCAGGGTTTCCTGAAGATGGGTCCTGTAGCTGCCGTACATCAGAGGTCGGCCCACTTGAGGACAACCTTCCCGGATGAGCCCGTATTCATCACATCGAAGCCCTTCGCGAATTCCGTGTAATGCATCCGGTGGGTGATGACCGGGGTGATATCGAGTCCGGACTGGACGAGGACCGACATCTTGTACCAGGTCTCGAACATCTCGCGGCCATAAATGCCCTTGATGGTCAGCATATTGAAGATGACCTTGTTCCAGTCGATCGCCATGTCGGCAGACGGGATGCCCAGCATCGCAATCTTGCCGCCGTGGCACATGCTGGCGAGCATGTCGCGGAAAGCCGCCGGATTGCCCGACATTTCGAGGCCCACGTCAAAGCCCTCGCGCATGCCAAGCTGCTTCTGGACATCCGCCAGCGAGGTCTTCTTCACGTTGACGGCGAGATCCACTTTCATCCGACGCGCCAGATCGAGACGGGCCTCGTTGATGTCGGTGATGACGACGTAGCGAGCGCCCGCCTGGCGCACGACGGCTGCCGCCATGATGCCGATGGGGCCTGCGCCCGTGATCAGCACATCCTCACCAAGGACCGGAAACTGCAGCGCCGTGTGAACGGCGTTGCCGAAGGGGTCGAAGATCGATGCGACATCGAGGTCGATGCCATCGTGATGGTGCCAGATGTTCGTCATCGGCAGGGCGATGTATTCGGCGAAGGCGCCCGTGCGGTTCACGCCAATGCCGCTTGTGTTGGCGCACATGTGATAGCGACCGGCCATGCAATTGCGACAGCGACCGCAGACGATGTGCCCTTCGCCACTGACGATCTCACCCTTGCGGTACTCGGTGACGTTGGAGCCGACGTCGACGATCTCTCCCACGAATTCGTGGCCCACGACCAGCGGCACGGGGATTGTCTTGCGGGCCCATTCATCCCAGTTCCAGATGTGCAGGTCAGTGCCGCAGATGCCTGTCCGCAGCACCCGGATCAGGACGTCGTTGATGCCCATACGCGGCTCGGGCACATCCTCGAGCCAGAGGCCTGGTTCTGCCCGTGATTTTACTAGCGCCTTCATGTCAGGTTCCCTGCCCTTCAGGCCTTGATGCGCATCTGGCCGAGAAAGTCACGCTTTCCAAGAGGTACGCCCTTCATGCGCAGGATGTCGTAGGTTGTCGCGGCGTGGAAATAGAAGTTCGGCAAGGAGAACGACATGGCGAATGTCTCGGCGAGGAAGGGGATCTTGAAGCCTCGCATCTCGAAGGCCATGTCCCGGCCCTGAAGCGCATTGATCTCGGCCGGGGTAACAGCACGCAAGGCTGCCTCCGCATTCTTCAGCAACGCCTGAAGGCCAGCATAGTCCTGGGGCTGGTCACTGCCCGGCGGGCCGAACGTACCCCTCTTCAAGCCTTCGATGGCGCCGATGGAGTGGTGGGCAACAGAGACAACCTGGAAGCGCAGTGGCAACATGTCATCAGCCAGTTTCGTCTCGACAAGCGTCTGCGGGTCGATTCCTTTCTGCTGGCAGAACTCTGCACCCTTCTGAAGGATGTTGATGGTGGCCGCCAGTGTCTGGAGATACGAGGGTACTGTGATGTCGTAGAGGGAGATGGACATATTGATCCTGTTGTTCGAGCCTTGCCTTGGATGGGCAGACAATAGCAATGCGGTCGGGCCTTTGTAAAAGGTGGCTTCATATCTCCGTGGGGGTCCACTGAGCCGCCGCCAGGTGGCGTGGCATCATGTCTCGCGCTCGCCAAAGATCGCGCTTCCGAGGCGAACGCATGTTGATCCCAAGGCGATCGCTGCCTCGAAGTCGCCACTCATGCCCATGCTCAGCTCGTTCAGGCCTGCGTCCCGAGCCAGCATCGCAAGAAGGGCGAAATGGGGGGCCGGGATATCTTCCGCCGGGGGAATACACATCAAGCCCGAAACATCGAGTTTCCACTCGTCACGACAGCGCTTGACGAATTGCGGGAGCTCACGCGGGGCAAGACCCGACTTCTGGGGTTCCTCGCCCGTGTTGACCTGAACAAAGAGCTTTGGACAGCGTCCGGATTTCTCGCGTTCGCGCACGAGTGCGAGGGCCAGGCTTTCGCGGTCGAGCGTGTGAATGATGTCGAACAGGGCGACGGCGTCACGCACCTTGTTGGATTGCAGGGGACCTATCAAATGCAGCTCGATGCCCGGGTATTGCGACTTGAGGTCGGGGAATTTCTGCAGGGCCTCCTGCACGCGGTTCTCTCCGAACACCGTCTGCCCTGCGGCGATTGCAGCTGCGACGGCCTGTACCGGATGTGTCTTGCTGACGGCGACCAGCTTGACCGCGCGGGTGTCCCTACCCGCCTCTTTGGCCGCCCGTTCCATCTGCGCGCGAACGCGCGCGATGTTTGCCGGGATGTCGATTGCTGTTATGGGTGCTTGCATGGAACGAAACCGGGCCGGCGACGGGAGAGCCAAGCTTGCACGAATGGCGCGCTGGCTCAACGCCCGCGCGGGTCGCTGCCCTGTGGGTGGCCTGATCCTGATGACTGACGATACGCTCGGCGTGGACTGGCTTGACGGGGTGCGCGCGTTGCCTGCCGGTTCCGGCGTGATTGTCAGGGCCCGAAGCGACGCCCTTCGAGAAGACCTGGCGTGGGCCCTCAGGGGGACCTGCAGGAAGCGCTCGATCAAACTGCTTGTGGCGGATGACATTGACCTGGCGCAGCGGGTGGCCGCGGACGGCGTGCACTTTCCAGAACGCAGGATGGGGGCTTCCCGGCTTGCCCATCGAGTGAACCGGAGGTGGATCGTCTCGGCATCGGTCCACGGCCCCAAGGGTATCGCTGCAGCGCGTCAGCTCCCTCTCGATTTCCTGTTTGCTTCGCCCTTCCTCGAAACACGCAGCCATCCAGGCGCGCGGGCGCTGGGTGCGACGGGGCTGGCCGCAATGATTGCCATGGCGCGACAACCCGTGTTCGCCCTCGGCGGCATCGACGAAGCAACAGTCCGGCGCCTGGCTTCATTGCGTGTTGCAGGGTTCGGACTGATCCGCGGCTGGTTCGGCTGCAACGGCGCCTGACTTGCGGCGGCTGCGCTTACGGATCTGTTATGCGTGCCTCAGAAAGAGATCGAGGTCTGCACGTAACCCAGGCCAGCATCCAGCGTGTCGCAGACGGGCGTTGGACCTGCGACGCACGCACCCGCGGGGCCGTCATAGGCAAAGCTCTGATATCCCGCCACGATCCTTGCATTGCTGTCGATCTCGTAGCCGACTGCGCCCGACCAGGCATTGGCGTCCTGGGTAAGGCTGCGGCGAACAATGCCATCCAGAAAGTCCGGCAATTCCTGCTGCAGATCGACGTACTCCACGCCGAACCGCCAAGGGCCTGTCTCGTAGGACGCGCCTGCGCCCCAGGTCGTGGTGTTCTTGCCGGGCACGACGCACCCGGCCAGACCTGCGCATCCGACCGAGACAGTCCCACCGTCTGCGAGACCCGCACCCCCAGCCGCATTCGAAACCTTGTAGGACCCCCCGATCTTCAAGCCCTCAAAGGCCACCTGTGCGCCGCCGCCCCACTCCTCAAGGTCGTCGGGTGTGAATGCGAGGGATGTGAAGGCGGTCGGGCCAGCCGGCCCGATGGCGTCAGCCACCAGCGATATGCTCCTCGACGTCGCTGCCTCGTTGCTGCCAGCCACGTAGCCTGCGTAGACGCCGATGTCGAAGGCACTCAGCGATCCCTGATAATTGACGCCAACTTCCCAGATATTGCCCTGCTTGTCGGCCTCGTCGGAGCTGCTGAACAGGTCATTGAGCCCCCGGCTGAGTTCGGGTGTGAACGAGGCAGACAGCTGTACCCCGATCAGGCGAGGCGAATAATAAACGAGCTTGAACGCATCGCCCGATGCGTTGAGATCGGTGCGCATCTTCGCCCCATTGGGGGCAAAGGCAGCAAAACTGTTCTGCAGGGGATCACGAAGGGCGAAGGCCCTGGCGTCGTCAAGGCGATTGATGTCCGATACTGTCGGTGAGAAAATTCCCGCGCTGTCGGCGGCTCCATCCTCGAGCCCCAGTGTTGCGCGGCCAAACGCAGTCTGGATGTACAGCCAGACCTCGTCCACGATTTCGGGGGCACCATGGATCTGGTCGTTCGAGAACTCGTGCTCGCGCGACTGGAGGCGCAACTGACCGCGGAGACCGTATTCGATCCCGCTTTCGGTTACGGCCCGGGCACGGCCCCAGACCTTTCCCTCCGCTGCAAAGCCAAAGTCCTGCAGATCGTTGCCTGCAACTTCGTCCTGTTCGATGGCGAAGCCGGTGAGGTGGGCCTGACCACCCCAATCGAACGTCCATTCGCTTGCTGCTGCAGGGGACGCCAGGGCCAGGAGCGAAATGGCCGCCATGTGTGCTGCGAGACGGGTCATGAGGCGCCTTTCAAATCACTGGAACCAAACCGGATCGGCTGCGCAGGAAAAGACGTCAATTCGTTTGTCTGGTCAAGCACCGGTCGCGCCTCACTCTGCTCAACCTCAGGCAGTTCCCTTGCGCGCTTGCGCGTCGACAAGGATCGGGCGGCATGATCGGGGTGGTGGAGGCGGGCGTTTCATGTCAGTTGTGGTCAGGACGACGGCTCCGACGAAAAATTACGGTCCGGCGCGATTGCTGCGCGTGCGGGCGTTCGCGTATAAGTGGCGCGGAGGGGCTCTGGCCCCCTGATCGATTGCTTCTTCCGGTGCCACTGATTCGAGAGTCTTCCATGAAAAATCACCTGGTTTGCGCGCTCGCTGTCACTTTCGCTCTCGTCGGATGCGGGTCTGACCCTGATCGGTCTCAGCCGACTGCCCAAATCGAGGCCCCGCCGGCCCCCAAGGCACCTGCCAACGAGGGTGACACCGGCATCTTTGGCTGGTTTGGCGCGGGTAGCACCAGTTCTGGCCTCAGGCCCGAAGACCGCAAGGGTGTCGCGGTGAATGCCTATCTCTGGCGTGCGAGCCTTGACACGCTTTCCTTCATGCCCATGGATCAGATCGACCCCTTCGGTGGTGTCATCAAGTCGGGCTGGTGGGTTCCTCCGGCCACACCCAACGAACGCATTCGCGTCTTTGTCGTGATCCTTGATACGCGCCTGCGTGCCGAGGCGCTGCGGGTCAGCGTGTTCAAGGAAACCAAGACCCCGACTGGCGAGTGGGAGACCGTGGCGGCGATGGACCCGGAAACCGTCACCAAGCTCGAAAACATCATCCTCAACAAGGCGCGGATGATGAAGAACCAGACGGAGTAGCGGCGCCGACGCCTTCAGGCGCGGCCGCATGCCGCTAGCGCGATTGGGTGCTTGCGCTGTTAGAGTCTCGGACACACTCTCCAGCCACTCATCGCTGCAGCAGCCAACGGAACCTGAACATGTCGCGCTATAATGCCCGCGAGGCAGAGCCCAAATGGCAGAAGGCCTGGGAAGGGGCCAAGGTCTTCGAGGCGACCATTGATCGCTCGAAGCCTAAATATTACGTGCTTGAGATGTTCCCCTACCCCTCGGGACGCATTCATATCGGACATGGCCGGAACTATGTCATGGGCGACGTGGTTGCACGCTTCAAGCGTGCGCAGGGCTTCAACGTGCTTCATCCCATGGGATGGGACGCCTTCGGCATGCCGGCCGAAAACGCGGCGATGGAGCAGAAGTCGCATCCGGCGACCTGGACCTATGACAATATCGCCACGATGAAGTCGCAGCTCAAGCTGCTCGGACTCTCCGTCGACTGGAGCCGTGAGTTTGCAACCTGCGACCCGGCCTATTATCGCCACCAGCAGAAGATGTTTCTCGACTTCCTGCGCCTGGGACTTGTTGCCCGCAAGGAGTCGAGCGTTAACTGGGATCCGGTCGACAACACGGTGCTCGCCAATGAGCAGGTCGTCGACGGACGCGGCTGGCGTTCGGGGGCGCTGGTCGAGCAGCGCAAGCTGACGCAATGGTTTCTGCGCATCTCGGACATGGCCGAGGAGCTGCTCGAAGCGATCGACACGCTGGAGCGCTGGCCGGACAAGGTGCGGCTCATGCAGCGCAATTGGATCGGAAAGTCGGAAGGTGCGCGTGTGACGTTTGCGCTGACGGATCGCGCGCATACGTCCCTCGAGGTATTCACGACGCGGCCCGACACGCTGTTTGGCGCAAGCTTCTGCGCCATCTCGGGCGATCATCCGATCGCGCAGGACCTTGCATCCAGGACCCCGGCGCTTGCGGCGTTCATTGCCGAGTGCAAGCGCATCGGCAGTACGGCTGCCGCCATCGAGACGGCGGAAAAGATGGGGTTTGATACTGGCCTGCGCGCCCGCCACCCTTTCATCGCGGGCAAGGACCTTCCGGTCTTCGTCGCCAATTTCGTTCTCATGGACTATGGGCTCGGTGCGATCTTTGGCTGTCCGGCACATGACCAGCGTGACCTGGATTTTGCGCGCAAGTACCACCTGCCCGTGCTGCCGGTTGTCATTCCCGAAGCTGCGGACCCTGCTGCGTTTCCTATCGGTGCGGAAGCGTATACGGGCGATGGAAAACTGGCGAATTCCGACTTCCTCAATGGCCTAAGCGTCGAGGAGGCCAAGCGCTCTGTCACTGCGCGGCTCGAGGCGCTGGGCACCGGCAAGAAGACTGTCACGTATCGGCTGCGTGACTGGGGGATCAGCCGCCAGCGTTACTGGGGCTGCCCCATTCCCATCATCCACTGCGCCACCTGCGGCTCTGTTCCTGTCCCCGAAAAAGACCTGCCGGTGACGCTGCCAGATGATCCGACCTTTGATGTTCCCGGAAACCCGCTGGACCTGCACCCGACGTGGAAGCATGTCGCCTGCCCTTCCTGCGGCAAGCCTGCGCGACGCGAGACGGACACGATGGATACGTTCGTCGACTCCTCCTGGTACTTTGCGCGGTTCTGCGATGCAACGGCGGCGGGACCCACGAATATCGAGGCGGTGAATTACTGGCTGCCCGTCGACCAGTATATTGGCGGCATCGAGCATGCGATCCTTCATCTGCTCTATTCTCGCTTCTTCGTGCGCGCGATGCGCAAGGCGGGGCACGCGGGGCTCAGCGAACCGTTCGCCGGGCTGTTCACGCAAGGCATGATCACGCACGAGACCTACAAGGACCATGACGGCAAGTGGCTGTTCCCCGAGCAGGTCGAGAAGCGGGATGGCGTGGTGATGAAGCGCGGCGCCAACTATCCGGTCGAGGTTGGCCCCGTCGAGAAGATGTCGAAGTCGAAGAAGAATGTCGTGCCGCCGGAGGCTGTCGCCGATACGTACGGGGTCGATGCGGCTCGCTGGTTCATGATGTCCGACTCGCCACCGGAACGAGACTCGGAATGGAGCGAGGCTGGCATCGAGGGTGCCTGGCGTTTCGTCCAGCGGGTCTGGCGCCTGCTCGAGGACAGCCTGCCGGGGCTTCCTGCCATGGGTGCACCCTGCCCGGCTTCGATCGGCGCGTCGGCGCTGGAGGTGCGCAAGCTGACGCATCGAACGATCGCTGCCGTCACTGAAGACCTGGAGCGCTTCCGGTTCAACAAGGCGGTGGCGCGCGTGTTCGAGTTCATCAACGCGCTTGGCGGCTTTGCGCCCAAGGACCCCAGCGAGCAATGGGTCCTGCGTGAGGCGCTGGAAACCCTGACCATCCTGATCAATCCGATGGTGCCGCATCTGGCTGAGGAATGCTGGCAGCGGCTTGGGGCAGAGACGATGGCGGTTCATGCTTCCTGGCCCAAGGCGGACCCTGCCCTTACCCAGCTGGACAGCGTTACCCTGGCGATACAGATCGACGGCAAACGGCGCGATGAGATAGAGTTGGCCAAGGACCTGCCGTCGAAAGCCGTCGAAGAGGCCGCACTTGCCCGGGAGGGGGTGCGCAAGGCCATTGACGGACGGGCGATCAAGAAGGTCATTATCGTGCCGAACCGGATCGTGAACATCGTCACGGAGCAGAAATGAGAACCATCTCGCGCGTTGTCCTGGTGGCTGCGGCCGCTCTCGGCCTTGCAGGCTGCGGCTTCAAGCCCCTTTATGCAGTCGGCACTACGCCGGACGGGATGCGGTCCTATTTCGGGCAGGTGTACGTCGAGCCCATTGCCGGACGTCAGGGCGTGCATCTTCGCAATCAGTTGCTCGATGCCATGACACCCGCAGGTACGCCCACGGGAGCTGCCTATAACCTGAATGTGCAACTGGCAGATAACAAGGAAGGCCTGGCGATCCAGGAGAATACGCAGATCACCCGTTACAACTACACGCTGACAGCCCGGTATGAGTTGCGGGATGCGGTGTCGGGGGAAGTGCTGGACAAGGGGACGGCGAGGGCCAGTGCTGCCTACAACGTCGTCGACTCCCAGTTCGGACCGCAATCTGCCGAGCGGGACGCGCAGGACCGTGCGGCGCGCGAGGTCGGCGAGGACATCCGGTTGCGGCTGGGCCTGTATTT
>JBEIFU010000002.1:0-33311 GCA_040382295.1 Alphaproteobacteria bacterium | reverse complement strand
CGGGCCGCAACGACGGGTTCTTTTTGCCTGCTGTCCTGGTCTTCGTGTCAGGCCCGGACGGTGGGAGTAAGTGGTGAAGGGGTAAGAAGATCCTCGGGTGGTGGCCCAGGCTTCAATTCCCCGAACTGCAGGCCGCATTCCAGCAGGGGCCGAAGAGGGCCTTGCAGCCTTCGGAGTGCTCCAACCCGCAGAACGTGCATACCGAATGAAGTCAGTTGAAGTTGAGCGTGTGAGCAGTGTGGCCGAACTGGTGACGGCAGGCGTGTCTATCCGTTGGCAGTTCGACCGAAGAGGCAATGAAACAGAAGGGAAATAATAAGTGACCTCTCAGGATACAAAAGCCGCAGGAGCAGAGCAGATTGACGTTGTATGGCAACGGGTGCGTGAGCGCCTGAAAATCGAACTCGGTGGCCAGCGGTTCCAGTACTGGATTGATCCCCTCCGGCTGGTAGCGGTTGAGGATGGCCGTGTCGTCATTGCGTGCAACAGCCGTTTTGAGCGCGACAAGATCGTCGAAAGCCATGGCGAGCGCATTGCGAACATGATTGCAGAGATTGCTCCTGCCTTTGGTGCCGTTGATTTCGTGGTGGACATGAAGCCGCGCACCCTGCAGCCGGTCATGGCTCCCGTCAGTCGTGCGGCGAAATCAGACCTGGCGCCAGCGGAGATTGTCCTTGCGGAGGGGTCATCTCCCCTCAACCCAGCTTATACGTTCGATAATTTTGTCATCGGCCGCACAAACCAGATTGCCTTTCATGAGGCGCGCCGCGTTGCCGAGAGCGACATGCCGGTGGCCAATCCTCTTTTCTTTTTCGGGGCAACGGGGTTGGGCAAGAGCCATCTGATGCACGCGATCGCGCGCCAGAAGCTCCTGCGAAATCCTGGTCTGCGCGTGATGATGATTTCGGCCGAGAACTTCATGCGGTTGTTCATCACGGCCATCAAGGCCAACGACACGCTGGCTTTCAAAAACCAGGTTCGCAATGTCGATGTCTTGCTGATCGATGACCTTCATTTCATCATCGGGAAGGAGGCAACGCAGGAAGAGCTGTTTGCTGCCCTCGACTGGCTCGGCGACCAACAGAAGCAGATCATCCTGTCTGCTGATCGCTCACCCTCCCTGTTCGAGAACATCTCGGAACGCGCCAGATCCCGCCTTGTGCGTGGCGCCTCCATCGAGATCCAGCCCACGGACTTCGAGCTGCGGCTTGCCATCCTTGAGTCGAAGGCGCGGCAGATGGCGCGGGAGCGCCCGGGGTTCCAGCTGAATTCCGAGGCTGCGCACTTCATGGCACAGCGCATTGCCACGAACACACGCGAGCTTGAGGGTGCGCTGACACGTGTAGTAACGCAGAGCGGCGATGGCGCTCGGCCGGTGACGATCGAGAACCTCAATGTCTGGCTCGCGGATTTCCTGCGCGCCTACGATCGACGTGTGACGATTGAGGAGATCAAGAAGAAGGTGGCCGAGCACTATGGGCTCAAGGTCCAGGAGTTGGAGTCGCCAATCCGTTCGCGCTCAATCGTTCGCCCGCGACAGATTGCGATGTTCCTTGCTCGCAAGCTGACGCCCCGGTCCTACCCCGAGATCGGGCGCAGGTTCGGAAACCGGGACCATACAACCGTGATGCATGCTTTCGAGACGATCGAGCGCCTTACTGCCATCGATCCGTCATTTGCGGAAGAGGTCGAGCAGCTCCGGCTGTCGATCCGCAACTGGCCGGTGGAGGGGGTTGTTGCTCTCCCAAGGGCCAACGAAAACGGGCAGTCCGGCGGCAAAGACGCTGACACTGAAGAATAGTAACGGAATCAGCGGCTTGGCTGGTTAGCGCACGCGGCGCCCCGGGGACGATTTATGTTCCCTTGGGGCGCCGTTCGCCGTTATAATGAATATTCGCATTGTCGTGCGGTCCGGGACCTTTTTTCGTCGAGTGTACTGGTTCCTGTCGTGCCCGCGGCGTGTTCATCCCTCCAGGCCTCATTTCGGAACCGTCCATGCGCATAACGATCGAGCGGGCTCATTTCCTCAAGTCGCTGAATCACGTGCAGAGCGTCGTCGAGCGCCGCAACACGATTCCCATTCTTTCGAATGTTCTGCTGCAGGCTGGCGATGGTCGGCTGGCGTTGACAGCCACGGACATGGACATCGAGGTTGTGGAGTCCGTCGCTGCTGACGTTGCCAAGGCTGGCGCCACCACGGTCTCGGCCCATACGCTCTTCGACATTGTGCGCAAGCTTCCCGAGGGTTCGCAGATCCAGCTTGAGATAGCTGGTGCAGATGGGCGCCTTGTTCTGTCTGCGGGTCGTTCGCGTTTCCAGTTGCAGGCGCTGCCGAAGGACGATTTTCCTGCAATGGCGATTGCGCCATTGCCGCACGGTTTTTCGCTCTCCGTGAGCGAATTGACGGCATTGATCGACAAGACGCGCTTTGCCGTATCGACAGAAGAGACGCGCCACTACCTCAACGGTATCTATCTTCATGCGCATGGAGAGAAGGGCAAAGTCCTGTTGAGGGCTGTCGCGACCGACGGTCATCGGCTGGCGCGGTTTGAACTCCAGGCGCCGAAGGGAGCGGCAGACATTCCGGGCGTCATCATTCCCCGCAAGGCGATCAACGAGGTGCGAAAGCTTCTCGAGGATGCCGACAGCGAGGTGGAAATCTCCCTCTCGGATACGAAGATCCGGTTCCAGCTGGGATCGCTCACCCTCACGTCCAAGCTGATCGACGGAACCTTCCCCGACTACCAGCGCGTCATACCCAGCGGTAATGACAAGATGCTGGAAGTCGCCCGGGACGAGTTGCGGTCTGCCGTGGACCGCGTTTCGGCCGTGGCGAGCGAGAAGACCCGCGCCGTACGGCTTGGCATCGACAAGGGAAAGCTGACCCTCAGTGTTGTCAGCCCCGAGGCTGGAACTGCCACCGAGGAGATCCCGGTGACCTATCAGCATGCTCCAATGGAGATTGGCTTCAATGCGAAGTACATTCTCGACATTCTGGAGCGGATTGACGGGGAGACGGCCGTATTTCTGTTCTCTGATCCGGGCTCTCCCACGCTTGTACGTGAGCAAGAGGGACAGGCAGCGCTCTATGTGCTGATGCCGATGCGCGTTTGATTGGGCTGGCGTGCTGGGCAAGGGTGCTGTGCGTATGAGTTTTCAGGAACCTGCTGTGGCCACGACCTTGAGGGAGGACCCTCAATGCGCCGTCACGCGCCTGATGCTCACGAATTTTCGTTCCTATGGCATGCTCGACCTCAGGTGTGAGCGCCGTTCCGTTGTCCTGGTGGGTCCCAATGGCGCTGGAAAGACCAATGTGCTTGAGGCCCTGTCCATGTTCGCGCCGGGTCGGGGCCTCAGGGGTGCACGGCTTGGCGAGATGACCCGCACCGCGTCCGCTGCCGGGGTCGGGGAGCGTCCGTGGGCTGTTTCGGCGACGGTTGCCGCAAAAGATGGCGCCCTGCAGGTGGGTGTCGGTTATCTTCCCGGCCAGTCGGATGGAGACGCCGCCAAGCGAACCGTGCGCATGGACGGCCTTCCGGTCGCGGGTGTTGCGGAACTTGCCCAGCATTTGCGGCTCATCTGGCTTTCACCTGCCATGGACAGAATTTTCCTGGAGGGTGTGTCCGAACGCCGCCGTTTTCTCGACCGGCTTATTGCCAGCTTTGATCCCATTCATGCCCGGCGCTGGACCCGTTACGAGACGGCCATGCGCGAGCGACTTGGCGCCTTGCGCAACGGTGCGGGGGATAGCTGGCTGTCGGCCCTGGAGCAGACCATGGCGGAGACCGGCGTCGCCGTGTCTGCCTCCCGCGTTGCCGGCCTCGCTCGTCTGGCTGGCGCCATGGGCACGCAGCGCGGTTCCCATTTTCCTCATGCTGGGCTTGCCTTGTCCGGGCGTCTTGAGCAGGGGCTTGCATCGAAGGCGGCCATCGACCTCGAAGACGAATTCATTTCGTGCCTGCGCGCCAATCGCGGACGTGACCTGGACGCGGGACGCACCTTCGAGGGACCTCATGCCACGGACTTCCTGGTTTCGCACCGCGAAAAGGGGCGGCCGGCAGCGACTTGCTCCACGGGAGAGCAGAAGGCGCTGCTGATCAGGCTGGTACTGGCCTGTGCATCGCTGCCGGCGCCGGGCGCCCCGGATAAGCCCATCCTGCTGCTCGACGAGGTTGCCGCGCACCTCGATGACGTGCGGCGCCGGGCGCTGTTCGATGAACTGGAATGGCTGGGGGTGCAGTCGTGGCTCACCGGCACGGATGCTCTGCTTTTTACAGGCCTTGAAGGGAGAGCGCAGTTCATGCGCGTTACCGAAGGTCAGGTGAGAGCCCTGTGACCAGCACCGTTTGCCCGCCCCTGCGGGATACCCGAAACCTGACTGACTGGAACGACAGATGACCGACGAGACGCAAAAGAATGGCGCCACCTATGACGCTGACAGCATCAAGGTGCTCAAGGGTCTTGATGCGGTGCGCAAGCGCCCTGGCATGTATATTGGCGATACGGACGATGGTTCCGGCCTTCACCATATGGTCTATGAGGTGGTTGACAATGCCATTGACGAGGCGCTTGCCGGGCATGCGACGGAGGTCAATGTCCGCCTGAACGCCGATGGGTCGTGCACGGTGAGTGATAACGGGCGCGGCATTCCCGTCGACATTCATCCGACTGAAGGTGTCTCTGCTGCAGAAGTGATCATGACGCAGCTGCACGCTGGCGGAAAGTTCGACCAGAATTCCTACAAGGTTTCAGGTGGGCTCCATGGGGTCGGCGTGTCGGTGGTCAATGCCCTGTCGGAATGGCTGGACCTTCGAATCTGGCGTGATGGCAGGGAGCACTCGATGCGGTTTCGCATGGGCGAGCCCGAGGCGCCGCTCGCGGAGAAGGGCGACGCACAGGGGCGTCGCGGAACTGAAGTCACTTTCCTGCCTTCGTCAGCGATTTTCACGAAAACGGAGTTCGATTTCGTCACGCTGGAGCATCGGCTGCGCGAGCTTGCATTCCTGAATTCGGGTGTCACGATCAAGTTCAGGGACCTGCGCGGCGTCGAGCACAGGGAAGTCGAGCTGCACTATGAGGGCGGGGTGGAAGCTTTCGTCCGCTATCTCGATCGTACCAAGACGGCGTTGATACCGAAGCCCGTCACGTTCCGCATCGAGAGGGACGGCATCACGGTCGAGGCGGCCATGTGGTGGAATGACAGCTATCATGAGAACACGCTTTGCTTCACGAACAACATTCCGCAACGCGATGGTGGAACCCATCTCGCCGGTTTCAGGGGTGCGCTGACGCGTGTCGTGAACGGCTACGCCAATGACAGTGGGCTTGCCAAAAAGGAGCGGGTTGCGCTCACGGGCGATGATTGCCGTGAGGGTTTGACCTGCGTGCTTTCCGTCAAGGTGCCTGATCCGAAGTTCTCGTCGCAGACCAAGGACAAGCTCGTGTCCTCCGAGGTGCGGCCTGTGGTCGAGGGTGTCGTGAACGACCAGCTGTCCACGTGGTTCGAGGAGCATCCAGCGGAGGCGAAGGCTGTTGTTGCAAAGGTTGTCGAGGCCGCGGCGGCTCGTGAGGCTGCGCGCAAGGCACGCGAGCTCACCCGGCGCAAGAGCGCTTTCGACCTGTCATCGCTGCCGGGCAAGCTTGCCGATTGCCAGGAGCGGGATCCGGCGAAGTCGGAACTGTTTATCGTCGAGGGCGACTCGGCCGGCGGCTCGGCCAAGCAGGGCCGCAACCGGCTGAACCAGGCCGTGCTGCCGCTCAGGGGCAAGATTCTGAACGTGGAGCGTGCCCGTTTCGACAAGATGCTGTCGTCGGGTGAAATCGCGACGCTGATCACCGCGCTGGGCACGGGCATCGGGCGTGAAGAATTCGCGCCGGACAAATTGCGGTATCACAAGATCATCATCATGACGGACGCTGACGTCGACGGTGCCCATATCCGAACGCTGCTGCTGACGTTCTTCTATCGCCAGATGCCGGAACTCATCGAGCGCGGGCACCTCTATATTGCGCAGCCGCCGCTCTTCAAGGTGATGCGTGGCAAGTCCGAACGCTATCTGAAGGACCAGCGCGAGTTCGAGATCTTCGTGATGGCAGAGGGTATTCGCGATGCGGTGCTGACGCTTGCCAATGGGGAGCAGATCGCGGGACCTGATCTTGGGGCGCTGGCCGAGTTCGCGCGGCTGGTAAAGGGTTCGGTCCAGAGCCTTTCGGCCAAGTATCCGGCTTTCCTTGTGGAACAGGCTGCGATTGCAGGCGTGCTCAATGCCGAGACGCTTGCGGATCCGGCACGTGCGGACGAGGCGGCGCGCGTTGTCGCCGCACGTCTCGATGCGGTTTCCAACGAGTTCGAGCGCGGCTGGTCGGGAGAGGCGCGCGAGGGGAAGCTGGTGTTCCTGCGAAAGGTCCGTGGTGTCTCCGAGGAGGTCGCGGTTGATACCGTGCTCGTTACCTCGGCGGAAGCGCGACGGCTCGATCGCTGGTCGAAGGACCTTGTCGTGACCTATCGGGAAGCGGCGCAGATCGCACGAGGTGACGAGGTGAAGGCGGTGCGGGGTCCTGGAGAGCTTGTCGATGCGATCCTGGCCTGGGGCCAGAAGGGGCTGACCTTGCAGCGCTACAAGGGCCTTGGCGAGATGAACCCCGAGCAGCTCTGGGAAACCACGCTGGATGACAATGTGCGCTCCCTGCTGCAGATACGCATCTCGCATGGCGATACGGCCGATGACATTTTCTCGAAACTGATGGGTGATGTCGTTGATCCGCGCCGCGAGTTCATTCAGGACAACGCGCTCGCGGTCACCAATCTCGATATCTGAACACGGATTGTCCGTCACATGAATGTCAGTGAAGCTCTCGATACACGCCTGACTGTTCGCGCCTTCCTGGACACGCCTGTCGAGGCTCAGGTCATTCGCGGGATCCTGGACATGGCAAAGCGCGCGCCCTCTGGTGGCAACCTGCAGCCGTGGCATGTTTGGGTCGTGGCCGGTGATGAGCTGACGCGGTTCAAGGCGCTGATCCGCGAGAAGATGTCTGCCAGCCCCCGCGGTGAGGGGACAGAGTACAACATCTATCCGCCTGAACTCAAAGAGCCCTACAAGTCACGCCGGTTCAAGGTGGGTGAGGACATGTATTCCACCATTGGCGTCGGGCGGGACGACAAGATGGGGCGCCTGATGCAGTTCGCCCGGAACTTCGAGTTCTTTGGCGCGCCATGCGCGATGTTTTTCGCCATCGACCGGCAGATGCAGCAAGGTCAGTGGGCGGATCTGGGCATGTTCATGCAGTCGGTCATGCTGTTGGCGCGCGAACATGGGTTGCACACGGCCCCGCAGGAGGCATGGGCCATCTGGTACAAGACGGTTGGCGAGTTCCTCTCCATCCCGCCGGAGCTGATGCTGTTTTGCGGGATGGGTATCGGTTATGCGGATCCTGCAGCGCCGATCAATGCGTTGAGGTCGGAACGGGCGCCGCTCGACGAATTCGTGACGTTCAGGGGTATCTGACGCCCGGATAGACCGGTGTTCGTCAGGACAGGCCCGATGACTTCCTGATGCGGTCGATTTCTGCCGCGGGCAAATGGAGCTCGCTGGCTACGCGCTCGAGCATCATTGCCTCGAGCCGATGCAGTTGCCCATCAGCAAGTGCGATCTCCCTGATCTTCTCGACTATTCCTACACGCTCCTCGAGGGAGTAGCCCTTGTTGATGGCCCGGCAGAAGATCCAGTCGTGGCTTGTGCCGCCTTCCCTTGCCTCTGCCAGGGCTAGCAATGCGCGGGCCTTCTCGGCGGGGAGCTTCAGGGTTTCACGGATAATTCTCACGATGGCGCCCTGTTCGGTGGCGTCGAAGTTGCCGTCGAGCTTCGAGGCTTCAACGAGCAGGGCCGCAACAGCGACATGCTTTCGCTCGAAGGGGTAGGGATAGACTGCACTGCTTTCCATGCGCTGCTCGAGGAAGTCGATGATTTCTTGAAGCATGGTGGTAGATCCTTTCGAGACACGAAAAACCCGGGGTTCCTGGTGCTACCAGTTTACCCCGGGTCCATTCACGTCAAAAATGCCAAGTGTTCCCCGTTACTGCCAGTGGCCGGCCGTTTCCGGACCCGGGTAGGGCAGCTTCTTGCGCGGGAACAAGGTGTCGATGACCACGGCCAGTCCGGGCAATGCCGTCAGGGCCATGAGCATGTTGACCATGAACATGAAGGTCATCAGCAGGCCCATGTCCGCCTGGAACTTCAGCGGCGAGAACGACCACGTCGACACACCAATCGCGAAGTTCAGCGCGGTGTAGAAGACGCCGTTGCCGGTCTCCAGCACCGTTTCCGCATAGGCGTCGGAGATGTTTTCTCCGCGTGACAGGTGATACTGCAGACGATTGTAGATGTAGTAGGCGTAGTCGATGCCCAGACCTACGACGAGCACGATCACCGGCAGGGTCGATACCTTCAGGCCGATATCCAGTTCCATCATGAACCAGTAGCCAAAGAAGGTTGCGTAGGTCAGGGGCATGAGGCAGCCAATGGCGGCTCTGATGTCCCAATAGGTAATGTAGGTCAGGAAGATCACGATCGCATAGACGATCAGAACCGACGGCAGTTCGTACAGGTGAACCGTCTCGTTGACCGCTGCCGTGACCCCTGAGTTGCCCGAAGCCATGCGGATCGAGAAGGAGTCAGGGATGCCCTCGATCAGGAACAGCTCCGCCTTCGCGAACTCCGGCTTGGCAATGAGAGCGGCGAGGTCCACCTTTGCCGTTCCGTCTTCACCCGGTTTCACTTCAAGCGTGCCTTCGGCGCCCTTGACCGGTTCACCGACAAGACCTGTCAGCTCGAACCTGTCGGGTGGCGGCGAGAGGAACCCCTTCACGGTCCATGTCTGGGGCTGGCCCTTGGCCAGCGCCGGGGCCGTGTAGATCAGACCTTCGGCCTGGTCGCGGTTCAGCGTCCAGCTTGTGGTCGGGCTGATTTCGTCGCGGATCGGCTTTCCGTCCGGCAGGAACTGGGGTGGCATCACGCGGGTGCCGTTCGGGCGGCCCGCCGAGAGAACCGGAGTGAACCCCCGCGCTTCGACCCATGCGTCTACGGCTTCAACCACCTTCTTGATCGTCGTCGCCTTGCCGTCATTGAGGAAGATTTGCAGCGGCATGATCGTGCAGTTCGTGTCGAGCAGGCCCGAGCCGGAGCCGATCGGGCCTGTGGCCTGCACGAGCGCGGAGCGGTCGTGGGGCAGGGCGCGCCATTTCAGGTTACCTTCGTTCCAGCCTGCAGCAATCGACTTGGCCGTAAAGGCGGCGCTCTGCACGTCGCGAACGCCTTCGACGTTGCGCATGTACCAGCTGAATTCGTTCATGTAGACCATGGACTCGTAGTCCACACAGGACTCCGGCGGCGTCTCCACGATCACCGTGAAAAGGTCAAGGCCAATCGAGAATTTCTCGGAGATGGTCCTTGCGTCCACATTGTATCGCGAGTCCGGCCTGAGCTCCGGTGCGCCCGCGTGGAGGTCGCCGATGTGGCGTTCCTGGCTCTTGTAGACAGCGAAGCAGAAGGCGAGGAAGAACAGTGCCGATACCGGGAATGCAACGGCCGGTTTGCCGAAGACCGCCATCAACTTCATGACCCGCAAGCGCGCTTCACGCGCGCGGGACACCTTCTCGCGATAATTCGCCGGGAAGGTGAAGTAGGTCATGATCACCGGCAGCATGATCAGGTTCGATACAATCTTGAGCATCGTGCCGATAGCTGCCGTGATGGCCAGTTCCTGGATCTGCGGGATTGGCACGACGTACAAAGCGGCGAAGCCGACGGCGTCGGTCAAGATCGAAATGGTGCCAGGAACGAGAAGGCCGCGGAAGCTTGAGCGGCCTGCTTTCTCGGGACTTGATCCGTGCGCGAGTTCGGCCGTGATCATGTTCAGCTGCTGGACGCCATGGCTCGTGCCGATGGCAAAGACCAGGAAGGGCACGAGAATGGCCAGCGGGTCGAGCCCAAAGCCCAGAAGCGTGATCAGGCCGAATTGCCAGACAACCGATGTGGCGGAACAGAAAACGGTGAGCCAGGTCAGTTTCCAGTCACGGCAGTATAGCCAGAGGGAGAGGACCGTGAGAATGAAGGCGATGAGGAAGAACCTCGGTGCCTCCTCAATGCCGCCCTTGGCGATGTCGGAGATGCTCTTGGCGAAGCCGATGATGTGGACCTGAAGGCCGTCTTTCTCGAACTTGGCCCTGATCTTGGATTCGAGCTCTTCGCCGAGGCTGATGTAATCGAGGCGTTTCTGGGTTGCCGGGTCATATTCGAGAAGCTCGGTCACGACCATGGCGGCCGTGAAGTCGTTCGATACGAGGCGGCCGACAAGATTGCCCTTCAGCACGTCATTTCGCAGTTGCCTGATTGCCTGGCCCTTCATTTCCTCGGGCGTAATCGTGCCGGGGATCACGTCTCGGGCGTTTATGCCGTCTTCGGTGATTTCGAGGATGCGGGTGTTGGGTGTCCAGAGGCTGGTGACGGTGCGGCGGTCGACGCCGGGCAGGAAGAAAATGTCCTGCGTGATGTCGTTCAGGGTGGTGAGGAATTCCTGGTTCCAGATGTCGCCCTTGGTATTGCGAAGCACGATGATGACGCGGTTCGCGCCGAACAGTCGGTCCTGGTACTCGAGAAATGTCTCAATGTAGGGATGATTGGTTGGCATCCCCTTGTAGAAGCCCGCGTCCATTCGAAGCTTGGTTGCTTCGAGGCCGAGGATGATTGTGACAAGCGCGAGGAATGCGAGGAGGAGAACGCGGCCACGGAAGAACAGCGTCTCAAGGAAGGTAATAATCATCGAACTTGTTCACTCCCCACTCTCCACCGGCCTTGAGGCAAGCGGAATCCAAACGTTCCCATGCATGGACTGCGACGCTGCGAGGTGTTCCGAAGGCGCAACGAACTGCTGGCAAGTGTGCCTGCTATCCGTCTTTCCCCCGTTACCGACCCGCCCTTTGCGAACCCCGACCTGCCGTAAACCCCTGAGCCGACAGACCCGGGCTCGGCCGGTGCCAATTTGCAGACACGCCGCTCCCTTTTAAAATAGTGTAACACGGCGATGACGCTGGGCGAACTATTTGCTCTATTTTTCGGCGATCTGGGTTCTGGTGTGGGTTGGCTGCCTCACTCTGCGCACGCTTTCTACCATAGGTTGTATTAATCGTAGCATGCGACGACTTAAGGTGAGGCTAACCCAAAATTGGATTATCAAAGATGACGCCTGCGTCATTTTTAAGTTGACGCTTGTGTCATTATTGGGCTCTATGTTGCGGGCTTCGAACAAGGAACCGACAGACAATGACGATCACCCAGATCACCAAGGACAATGCCTACGATGCGCTGGATCCGAAGGATTTTCCGGCGATGATGAATGTCGACCGGTACAACGCCCGTTCGACCGCATTCGACAAGATCATCTCTGCGACCCATGACCATTTCTGGGATCCGCTTGACAAGAGGTATATCGATTTCAGCGAGCCGTTCGATCTCGAGAACGAGTCGATCCTGCCTGATGAGTTCTTTCCGATTTTCCAGACAAAGCTGGGCGAGAAGATTTCGGGTCGCGATCGCGTCCGGTTTGCAAACGAGTCGGCGCGCTGGATCCTTTCCTCGATCCTGCATGGCGAGCAGGGCGCACTGTCCCTGTCAGCTTCCCTCTGCCACATCCTCAAGGATCCCGGTGCGCAGGAGTATGCGGCCAACCAGGCGCGCGAGGAGGCTCGCCATGTGACGGGTTTCGCGCGTTACATCCAGGCGCGCTGGGGCAAGCCGTTGCCGGTCGGCCCGACGCTTGGGACCTTGCTGACCGAACTCGTCCTGGCCCCGGAGGTCTACAAGAAGATCGTGGGCATGCAGATGCTGGTCGAGGGCCTGGCGATGGGTGCGTTCGCCACGCTGTACACGCGTTCTCGCGATCCTGTGCTGGTTCGCCTGACGCAGCTGGTCATGACGGATGAGGCCTTCCATCACAAGTTCGGAAAGATCTGGGCTGACCGCACCATTCCGAAGCTGACCGCTGAAGAGCAGAACCTCGTCGAGGATTGGGCTGCAAGCTGCTTCCAGACGCTTCTGTTCAACCTGATCAATCCGGAGCAGATGAAGTCGGTTTACGCGATGATCGGCATCGAGTGGCAGGACGCGCAGCAGGCGCTGATGGAAGCCATCACCGATGCGGAGCGTAAGGAACGCATGAAGGAATCGACGGATATTTTCCGCGTCCTCATCAAGACGCTGCTCAAGGCAGGCATCATCACTGATCGCACGAAGCCGTTCTACGCCATGTATGTGAACATGGACGAGCTGAAGGCCGAAGGTGACCGCATGGTTGGCGATGATATCGCCGAAGAAGGTATTCGTTACCTTCAGACGGTAAACTTCGGGGGGCAGGCTTCCCGCTCACCGTTGCTCGCTGCCGAGTAGTCCGAGCGCTTTTCTTGGGAGGGGCAGCCGCCTGACGGCTGCCCCTTTCTTTTTGTCCTGGTCTTCGGGTTATGGTGGGGTATGTCCTCGACCTACCGCAGCTATGGCTCTGGCTTTGAGATCGCGCGGGGTGTCAGTCGGCTCATGCTGCAGCTGGGCCATGCGCCCCTCAGCGAGTTTGTCCTGCCGAGCGGACGGAGGCTTGATGTTGCCGCTGTGGGTGCCGATGGCTCCCTGATCGGTGTGGAGATCAAGGTCAGCGTCGAGGATCTTCGTTCGGACCGCAAATGGCCGGAATATCTGGATTATTGCGACCAATATTACTTCGCAATTCCGGAAGGCTTTCCCGACCAGCATGTGCCGGAGGCTCATGGGCTGATCGTCGCTGATCGCTTTGGAGGGGCGATCGTGAGGCCTTCACAGCCCTTCAG
This sequence comes from Alphaproteobacteria bacterium, assembly GCA_040382295.1. Lineage (GTDB taxonomy): Bacteria > Pseudomonadota > Alphaproteobacteria > Micropepsales > Micropepsaceae > SZUA-430. Next base: position 20,437 of record JBEIFU010000002.1, on the reverse strand, counting down.
CGTGCCAGCGGCCCGGCGCAAGGCCCTTCTGATCAGGTTCGCGCGTTGTGCCGCCGAGCGCTTTGCCCGCGTTCCGCAGCCTCATGATGAGGGTTGAATGTCGCCGCTATTTGGGTGACCGCTTGGCAAGGATGCGTTGCAGCGTGCGCCTGTGCATGGCCAGTCGTCGCGCGGTCTCCGAGACGTTCTGGCCACAGAGCTCATAGACCCTCTGGATATGTTCCCAACGCACGCGATCTGCCGACATGGGGTTTTCCGGCGGTGCTGGTTTGGCAAGCGGGTGGGCGAGCAAGGCCGCGGCCACATCATCGGCATCTGCTGGCTTGGAGAGATAGTCGACGGCACCATGCTTCACAGCCGCGACAGCGGTTGCGATGTTGCCGTAGCCTGTCAGCATCACCACGCGGGCGTCGGGCCGGGTCTGGTGCAGGACCTCGACAACATCGAGCCCGTTGCCCTGCCCCAAGCGAAGATCGACGACCGCGAAGGCCGGCGGGTTGCGCCGAGAAAGAGCAATTGCCTCTTCTGCTGTTTCTGCCGCGGTAACAATGAAGCCCCGGGCTTCCATGGCGCGTGCAAGACGCTGACGAAAGGGGGCATCGTCGTCGACGAGCAGTAGCGTCTTGTCGGGCAGGCCCTCAGCGGAAAGCGCCACTGGACGATCCCTCCTGATCCTAGGTTCCAGATTGCCTGAGCACTATAGGTCCGACCCGCGGGAGATGCCAGCGCCGGATGATTTGCCTACGCCGGATTCCCGCCCATGGTGTCGAGGCTTTCCCGGGGGATCATTAACCTGATCCTTGCGCCGGAGCCTGGTTGGTTACCAAAGGCCAAGCGCGCGCCTATGCGCTCGAGCAGCGTCTTGGCGATGAAGAACCCGAGACCCAGGCCTGCATGACCTTCTGCGTGTGCCGTCTGGTTGAGGTTCGCTGGCCGGTCCGTGTCAGTACCTGCACGGGTCGTGACATAGGGTTCACCGAGCCTTGCGATGATTTCGGGCGCGAAACCGGAGCCGTCATCGCTGATCGTGATCTGCACGGTGTGCTCATCCCACTGGCTTTCGATTTCGACCCGCGATCTTGCAAAATCGACTGCGTTCTCGACGAGGTTGCCAAGACCGTGCATGACCTCCGGCGTGCGCACGACCGACAGTATTCCAGGGGTCGATCCCGTTACGCTGATCTCAATGCCGAAGCCTCTGTGAGGTTCGGCGATTTCGTCCAGGAGGGCGAGGAGGGGCAGGCGCTTGGCAATATTGTCTTCGGCCGTGTCCTGCTGGGCCAGCTGGGACAGGATCTCCCGGCAACGTTCGGCCTGGCTGCGCAACAGCTTGACGTCGTCGATCCATGCGGCTGCCGGCCCCATCTCGCGTTCGAGTTCCCTTGCCACGACAGCGATGGTGCCCAAGGGCGTTCCCAGTTCATGTGCTGCTGCGGCTGCAAGGGCCCCAAGATCCGACAGGCGCTGTTCGCGCGCGAGGGCTGACTGGGTTGCCGCAAGCGCAGCCTGCATGCGACGTGCTTCGTCTGCCGTTCGCCACGCATAGATCAGGCTGAAACCTATGCCGAGACTAAGCGATATCCAGTTGCCGGCGACGTAAAGCGCTGGCAGGAGCAGTGGAGCCTCGGGGTCCCAAGGCAAGGGCCAGTGGAATATCGAAATGAAAGATATGCTCCCGAAGGCGAGCATGGCCAGTGAAAGCGTGGCACCGAGGGACAGGTTGCTTGCCGCGATCACGATCGGGGCCAGATAGAGAATGGCGAAGGGGTTCTCGATCCCTCCCGTCAATGCCAGCATGGCCGTCAGCTGGCAGATGTCGAACGCGATGTGGGCTGCCGCGTCCCGCTCGCTGAGGATGTGGATCCCCGGGTACATTGCCAGGAGAGCCGTATTGAACATGATCGCCACGGCTACCACGGCAAGGCACTGCCCGATGGGCATCTGGTACTTGAGGCCGAAGAACACGATCATGATCGCAACCAGCTGGCCCACGATTCCGAGCGACCTGATGAAGACGAGTGTCTTCAACCGGATCCCTGAACTGGCCGTGCTGCTGAAGGCGCGGCCGAGCTGGTAGGCGAGAGCCGACTCGGGCTGCGCGGCGGCGGCTGGTGGTTCCTTCGCTATGTCGGGAGGGGCGATGATCTTCAGTCTGCCTTCCTGAGCAAGGCTGCCGTGTCGCTCCAGCCTGCGCGTTGTGCGATTTCGAGCGCGGTTGCCCCGGCTGCATCTGTCTCCTCGAGGTCGGCGCCCCGAGACACGAGAATCCTGATGACCGCGTTCTGCCGGGCCCGCGCAGCCTTGATGAGGGCTGGTTCTCTCAAAGACCCCGTTGCATTGACGTCTGCACCGCGATCAAGGAGGAAGGTCACTATGTCTGTACTGCCGTTGCCTGCGGCCAACGTGAGGGCTGTCGCTTCGTCGGCTGCGCGTGCTTCGATCCTTGCACCGTTTTCGATGAGGAAGCGCACCAGTTCGAGGTTGCCTGCCTGAACGGCCAGCAGGAGCACGGGTGTCCCGTCCGTGCTTTTCTTGTTGGCAGAGGATCCGTCCATCAATGCTGACTTTGCCTCTACCAGAGATCCTTTTCGCACGGCCTCGACGAGTGGGTCGCCGGAGAAGATGCCGCCGAATGGCGCCTTGTTGCTTGCCGCCGCGACACCTGATGTCATCAGAATCGCGAGCAGCGCGATCACATGTATCCTGCGCATGTCCTCAGTTCCTGATCCTGGAGGGCTTCGGTCGCTGAGGCCGGATGTGGCCTGCCCGAGTGCCCGATCTCACCCTGCGAATGCTAGCAGCATTTTCCACAGCAATGGAAGCGTTCCCCGCAGGCATCCGCCGTGCCTGATTCAAGCGCTGTTAATGGCGCCTGCCTAAATAAGGGAGGTTACAGTCAGGCTCTCAGTCGGCCATGGGCAAAACTCGCAAAAAAGGTGGCAGGGGCGGCGCGCAGATCCGCGGTGCCGGTGGAGCACATGCGAATTCCGGCGCTGCCAAACAGGGGTTAACGGGCAGCGCCTTGGGGCGACTTGCCTACAGCCTCACGCTGGTTCTGATCTGGTCGGTGGTCGGCGTGGCTGGTGTGCTTGCGTTCATTGCCAAGGACCTGCCGTCGGTTGATGGGTTGCTGTCAACCGGTGCCAGTCACACCATCACCTTGCTGGATGTGCGAGGAAACGTGATTGCGCGCCGAGGGCGGCTTTCGGATGACTTCGTTCCCGTCTCCGAGTTGCCGCCGCACGTCGCTAGAGCGGTGATTGCCAGCGAAGATCGGCGTTTCATGTCCCATTTCGGCATTGATGTCAGGGGGCTGGGGCGTGCGCTCGTGGTCAACCTCCAGCAGGGTCGTGTTGTCCAGGGCGGATCGACCATCACGCAGCAACTTGCGAAGAATCTATTTCTTCGCCCCGAGAGAACGTTCTTTCGCAAGGTGCAGGAGGCGGTGCTGGCGCTCTATCTGGAGGCCTCGTTCACCAAGGAAGAGATCCTCTCGCTCTATCTGAACAAGGTCTATTTCGGTGCCGGCGCAGATGGGATTGATGAAGCGGCGCGGCGCTACTTCAACAAGCCTGCAACCGGCCTCGGCCTGATCGAGTCGGCCATTCTTGCGGGTCTTCTCAAGGCGCCGTCGCGGTACTCACCTGCCAACGGGAATGATCTGGCGATCGAGCGTGCGCGCCTTGTCCTCCAGGCGATGGTTGAAACAGGCTTCATCAGCGACGAGGCGCGCGACGAAGCCCTGCGAACGCGCCCCAAGTTCGCGCCCAGCCTCTTCGGCAAGGGGAGTGTCTATTTCACGGATTGGGTACACGCGCAGCTCAAAGAGCTGGTGGGGAATATTCGTAGCGACATCATTGTCGAGACCACGCTGGATCTCGAGATGCAGAAGCAGGCTGAGCGTGCAGTGACCGGGGCGCTGGGCGCGAGCGGGCGTGAGTCTCTCCAGGTTGCGATGCTCGCAATGTCACCTGATGGTGCGCTGCGGGCGATGATCGGGGGCCGGGAAAACGGGCAGGGGCTTTTCAATCGCGCGATACATGCCCGACGGCAGTCCGGGTCGGCGTTCAAGCCCTTCGTCTATCTCGCTGCGCTGAGGGGTGGGCTGACCCCTGACAGCGTCGTGGTCGACCAACCCGTTACCTACAAAGGATGGACGCCGGCGAACTTCAAGCCTGGACATGAGGGTGAAATGACCCTGAGCGATGCGCTTGCCCGTTCGGTCAATACCGTCGCTGTCCAACTCTGCCTTCAGGAGACACCCGAGGCCGTTGTGTCGGTGGCGCGCCAGCTTGGCATCATGTCCGATCTTCCGCCTGTTCCTTCCCTCGCGCTCGGTACAGCCGAAGTCACGCTTGCCGAAATGGTGACGGCTTACGCGCCATTTGCGAATGGCGGGGAGGGAACCATCATGCATGGCGTCCGGCGTATCCGGACGCAGGATGGCGACGTGCTCTACGAGCGAAAAGGTTCAGGGATGGGTCGACTGATCGATCCTGTCCATGTTGGTCAGATGAACCGCATGCTGATGAAGGCGGTCCGGGACGGCACCGGACGGCAGGCCGGACTGGGGTCCCGGCCTGTCGGTGGGAAGACAGGCACGACGCAGGACTTCAAGGATGCCTGGTTTCTTGGCTATACGCGCCAGCTTGTCGCCGGGGTCTGGATTGGCAGCGATCGGGGCGCGGGCGCCGGCAAGGAGATCACCGGGGGGACAGTGCCAGCGCAGATCTGGAAATCCTTCATGACGCTAGCGACGGCTGGTCAGCCTGTGCTGCCGTTGCCCGGCACCGGGGGCATGGAGCCTGATGTGCCGTCCGGTGCCTCGCCTACTTCTGCCTTTGATGATCTGCTTTCGCGTCTGCTCGAAGACAAGGACAGCAGCGGCGACCAGAACTGACCTAGCCGGTCGATGCGGCGTAACGATGCAGCTCTGCTCCGTTGTCGCGCAGCCATGCCTGTGCATTGGCCGCCTCGTCCCCGCCCACCAACTCATCGACCAGCCGCCAGAAGCGTCGCCCATGGTTCATCTCGCGCAGATGCGCGACTTCGTGGGCGCACACGTAATTCAACACGAAGGCGGGCGCCATGATGAGGCGCCAAGACACCGAGATCGCGCCGCGCGATGAACAGGATCCCCAGCGGCTCGCCGCGTCGCGCACTGTTATGCGCGAAGGCGACAGGCCGAGCTGATCCGAAAGCACCGAAATGCGACGCGCGATCTGGGCGCGTGCCTGCTTCTTCAGCCAGTCCTCGACCCTGCGGGGAATGTGCTCGCGGAAGCCCGAGACCCTGATCAAAGGGCGGTCAGCGTCGAGATCGATCCAGACCACGCCCCGCTCGTCGGGGGTCGAGCGGATCACATGCGGCGTGCCGCGGTAGGGAACTGTCTCGCCCGCCCGAAAGTGCCTGCGTTCCGGCACCCGCGAGAGGCGGTCAGCGATCCATTCGCCTTCCTGGCGTGCGAAGTCGAGCGCTTTGGGCAATGATCGGCTGGAGGGGGCGACAACGGCGACTTCGCCTGTCGAGGGATGAACCTTGACGATCACACGACGTGCCCGCGGGTTCAGTCGCACCTTTACGGGGACGGACTGGCCTGCGATCCTGAGTGTCCTGTGGTGCGGCTTGCTCACTTCCTGTTTACCTTCCAGATATTCAGTCCAGTCACGATCACCACGCGCAGTCGGAGATGACATGACCGAACGGCCCCGCTTTCATCTCGCGTTTCCTGTCCACGACCTTGATGCAGCCCGCCTGTTCTACGGTGAGGTGCTTGGATGTCGGGAAGGGCGATCCTCGTCCGAATGGGTCGATTTCGACTTCTTCGGCCATCAGATCGTCGCCCATTTGAGCGCGTCTGCAGGGGCGTGTGAAGGGGCAAACGAGGTTGATGGCGAGCAAGTGCCGGTGCGGCATTTCGGACTTATCGTAAGTCCTTCAAAATTCAGGGAAATCTCGGATTCCCTTAGGGAAAAGAAAGTACGGTTTCTGATCGAGCCTCAGGTTCGGTTCAAGGGGGAGCCCGGGGAGCAATTCACCATGTTTTTCCTTGACCCTTCGGGTAACGCGCTTGAGATCAAGGCGTTTGAGCGAGAGGATGCCATTTTTGCTAGGTGAGCGGGGCTGGCGCGGAGGTCGTTAACCTTTGCGGCGTCAGGCCAGATCGATGCCCAGCAAGCGCTCGAGCTCGGCGATTGCGTCGGTCCCGTCGACAACCTTTATCGTGGTCATCCCCATGGCCTTGGCCGGTTTCAGGTTGATTCCCAGATCGTCGAGATAGATGGCCCGCGTCGGTTCCACGTCGAGGCGCTCGAGCATGAGCCTGTAGATGCGCGGGTCCGGCTTGCGAATGCCGAGTTTCGAGGATTCAATGACGTGGCCGAACAAGCTGAACGCCTCGGCAACCCTGACATCTCTTGTCGCATGGTCCGGACCGTCGCTTCGCACGTTGTTCGTGATGCATCCTGTCTTGTACCCGGCAGCGATGCGCCTCAAGGCTTGGAGCATGCGCGGACGCACAGCACCCTGCAGGCAGGACAGGACGTCTTGGCCCGAAAGAGACACACCGAACGCTGCGGCTTCTGCGGAAAAGCGGCGATCAAACTCGGCGCTGCCGATCTCTGCGCGCTCGAACATGGCCCAGGCATTAGTGTCCGGGTTTGTGGCGTTGATCCTCCGGACGGTGTCGGCGGGGATGCCGCGTGTCCGTTCCATACGGTTGAACGCCTCGAACGGGCTTTCGGTAATCACGCCGCCGAAGTCAAAAATCACTGCCTCAAACATCGGTCCACCACCTGCGTCATCATGTTCTCGGGAAGGTCAGCCTTGCTCATACAGTCGGCATGTGAAAATTAGTACATCAATGTTCTCTGTTACCACGCAAGGAAGGACTGCCATCCATGCCTGAGGCAACGGCAAAGGGGCGGGCGAAGGCAAGGCCGCTGTCTCCCCATCTCCAGATCTATCGCTGGCCCGTCACGATGGGGACGTCCATCCTGCATCGCATTACCGGGGTTGGGCTGGCAGGCGGGACGCTGCTGCTTGCCTGGTGGCTTCACGCCGTCTCGGAGGGGCCGGAAGCCTATGCCTTCTTCCTGAGCATCGCCGGACACGTGCTCGGTCAGTTCGTGCTTTTCGGGTTTACGCTCGCGCTGGTCTATCACGCCTTCAATGGCATGCGGCACCTTTTCTGGGATGCAGGCGTCGGCTTTGACCTCAAGACGGCCAATCGATCGGGTTTGTTCGTCTACGCTGCCACGCTTCTCACGACGCTTGGCATCTGGGTGCTTGCGCATCAATCGATGGGGGTTTGGTCATGACCATTCGAACGCCACTCGGCCGTGTCCGCGGCCATGGTTCTGCCAAGTCGGGCACCATGCATTTCTGGCATCAGCGTCTATCGGCCCTGGTCCTGCTGCCGCTCACCCTGTGGTTTGTCTGGGCAGTGGTCGGTCATGTCGGCGCGCCTCATGGGGAGGTGCTTTCGTTCCTTGCGCAGCCGCTCAACGCCATCGGCATTGCAATGTTCGTGATCGTGGGGCTCTTCCACATGTTGCTGGGCGTGAAGGTTGTCATCGAGGACTACATTCCCGAGGAGCGCACCAAGGTTCTGCTTCTCGTTCTGCTTCATTTCGCCGTGCTCGCGATCGCGGTTGCCTGTCTTGTTGCCGTGCTGCGCATCATCGCCTAACCCCGAGGTTCCGTTCATGACCGCTTACTCCATCACCGATCATACATTCGACGTCGTCGTCGTTGGCGCTGGCGGGTCTGGCCTCAGAGCCACACTCGAGGCAGCGAAACGCGGGCTGCGTGTTGCCAATGTCAGCAAGGTCTTTCCGACGCGCAGCCATACGGTTGCCGCGCAGGGGGGTATCTCGGCGGCCCTTGGCAACATGGAAGCCGACGACTGGCGCTGGCACATGTATGACACGGTGAAGGGGTCGGACTGGCTGGGTGACCAGGACGCGATCGAGTATCTGTGTCGCAATGCGCCGGAGGCTGTCTACGAACTCGAGCATTTCGGCGTTCCCTTTTCGCGAACTGAAGAGGGCAAGATCTACCAGCGCGCGTTCGGCGGCATGACGAAGGAGTTCGGCAAGGCGCCGATCCAGCGCACTTGTGCGGCCGCCGACCGTACAGGCCATGCCATGCTGCATACGCTCTACGGGCAGAGCCTGCGTTATGATGCCTCGTTCTTCATCGAGTATTTTGCGCTCGACCTCATCATGGAGGAGGGGCGCTGCCGCGGTGTCATGGCGTGGTGCCTCGACGACGGCTCGATCCATCGCTTCCGTGCCTCGAAGGTGGTGCTTGCGACCGGCGGGTATGGACGCGCCTATCAAAACTGCACATCGGCCCATACGTGCACGGGCGATGGCAATGCGATGGTCCTGCGGGCCGGCCTGCCGCTGCAGGACATGGAGTTCGTCCAGTTCCATCCGACCGGCGTGTTCGGTGCTGGCGTGCTGATCACGGAGGGCGTGCGCGGAGAGGGTGGCTATCTGACCAACGGAAACGGCGAGCGCTTCATGGAACGCTATGCGCCGAACGCCAAAGACCTGGCCTCGCGCGATGTCGTGAGCCGCGCAATGACGATCGAGATCCGCGAAGGGCGGGGTTGCGGTCCCAACAAGGACCATATTCACCTGCACCTGAGCCATCTGGATCCGAAGATCATCCATGAGCGGCTGCCAGGCATCTCTGAGTCTGCGCGCATCTTCTCGGGCGTGGATGTCACCAAGAAACCGATTCCGGTGCTGCCGACCGTGCACTACAACATGGGCGGCATTCCGACGAACTATCACGGTGAAGTGCTGACCCTGAAGAACGGCAATCCCGACAGTATCGTTCCTGGCCTCATGGCCATCGGGGAGGCTGCGTGCGTGTCGGTGCATGGTGCCAATCGTCTTGGGTCGAATTCGCTGATCGATCTTGTGGTGTTTGGTCGTGCGGCTGGCTTGAAGTGCGCAGACGATGTGAAGCCCGGCGAGCGGCAGGCGGCGCTGCCGAAGGATGCCGGTGACAATTCGATTGCGCGGCTTGACCGTTTCAGGAATGCCAAGGGCAAGGTTCCCACGGCCGAATTGCGGCGCCGGATGCAAAAGGCCATGCAGGATCACTGCGCCGTGTTCCGCGCCAAGGATGTGCTGAAGGAAGGTTGCGATCTCGTGGCCGGCGTCTATCGCGATATGCCCGAGATCGGGGTTAAGGACCGCTCGATGATCTGGAATTCGGATCTGGTCGAGACGCTCGAATTCGACAATCTGATCTCGCAGGCGGCAGTTACTGTCGAAGGTGCACATAATCGCGAAGAAAGCCGTGGTGCGCATGCGCGCGAGGACTTCCCCTCGCGTGATGACCAGAACTGGATGAAGCACACGCTTGCCTGGTTCGATGCCCAGAACGGCCGGGTGAAGATCGACTATCGGCCTGTGCACACCTACACGCTGTCGAACGATGTCGAGTACATCGCGCCGAAAGCGCGTACGTACTGAGGCGGGCCCTTGCGGGTCCTTGTCACGGGCGGGTCCGAGGGTATCGGGCGCGCCATCGCCGAGCTGGCGGTGCGGTCCGGTGCCGACGTGGAACTCTGGGGGCGCGATACAGTGCGTCTTGCCTCGGCGATGAAGGTGACGGGGGCGCGTTCAAGCCGGTCCGTCGATGTCAGGGAGATCTCTGCCGTTCGAGAGGCCGCTTCTGGCCTTCTTTCGGCTGGCCCTGTTGATCGCGTGTTTCATTGCGCGGGTTTTGCCAAAGCTGCCTTCATCGACGAGGCAGCAGATCAAGATGCCGGTGACATGTTTGCGACGAACGCTGTCGGCACCGTGAATGTGGCACGGGCGCTCGCGCCTGCCATGATGGCCGCACAACGGGGCGCCATGGTCTTCACGTCCTCCGACCTTGGCTTCGTCGGTCTTTTCGGTTGGTCGATCTATGCGGCGACCAAGCACGCGGTTGTGGGGTTTGGCACCAGCCTGCGTCATGAGCTTGCGCCCTACGGGGTCAGCGTGCAGGTGCTGTGTCCCCCGGCGACGCAGACGCCGGGGTTCGATCGCGAAAACCTGACCAAGCCTGCCTCGGTGCGCAAAGTCGAGGAATCGGGCGGGGTGATGGCAGCAGCAGATGTCGCCCAGGTTGCGTGGGCGCGCTGCGGGCGGGGTGGTGCGCTGATCATCCCCAACCGATCATCGCGGCTTCTCCACGCGCTTTCGCGTGTCTCTGTCGGGTTGGTTCACCGCTTCGCCCCGGCGCCCGGTCCAGGCGAGCCGCGCTAGGCGTTCATTCTATTGCTGCCTTGATCGCTGTCGAGATGCCTGTGGATGCCTTCTGCTTCCATGCATGGCACTGGTTCACGGTTTCGAGCGTGTTGGCGAGCGTGCGCGGGGCCCCGGTGATCTTGCCGGCCATTGGTTCGAAGAAGGCGCGGATTGCGTCAGCGTGTTCTTTCGTGCAGAGCGTTGCCGGGAGGGACATGAATCTTGACCGCGTGCCATCTCCCGTGATGCTGACCAGTCGCTTGTAGTCGCGCCTGAGCCAGTCCCATGCTGCTTCCCTGGAGCCGGCGTGGGCGAAACTTTCTCTCAGATAGGCGAAAGTCTCGCGCACGCGCAGTGCGCGCGAGAGAACAAAGTCGCGTATCAATCCTGTTGCTGCCGGGTCCATGGCTGCTGCCAACGATTTGACCAGGATGTTGCGGTGTTCAGCATTGCGGGTCGCGCGCAGGGCCCTGATTGCCGTCGTAGCGGCTTCCCTGCCTCCCGAGGCGATCGCTGCCCAGAGTGCCGGGGGTGCCGTTTCATCGAGTGCCACGTCATCCTGTCCCTTTGCCATCCGTTCCAGCAGCGCGCGGCCAGCAGGCGCCAGAGCTGTGGCGGCTTCAGGATGCATCGCAACGGAGACGGCGAGGCTGGCGTGGGCGGCGCGGGCCATTGCCGCAGCGGGGCTTGCCTTGGCATTGGTGCGCGAAAGGCCCGCAAAGGGTTTCTTGAACCAGCCTTGCATTCGGGTCTCGAAGGCGGACCTGTCGGCTTGGGCAACCAGATTGGCGCGGACCTCGCGCAGGTAAATGGTCGCAAGCTCGATCACGTCCCATTCGCCGACAATGACGGCGTTGCGCAGGGCTGCAAGATAGGTGCCTGCGTCTGCGTCCCCGGCGCGGAAGGCCGCGCGCAGGGACTGCAGTGTGGCCAGTTTCTCGGCCGGGTTCATGATCGACAGGGACCCTGCCAATCGTGCCCAGTCTGCCTGTGGCATGGTGAACCGGTAGTAGCCGGATGCCGAGTTGTTGGGTGCCAGCGGGACATTGCAGAGCTTTTTTACCGTGAAGCTGCGCGGCTCTGCGCCCAGCATCGTGCAGGGAAGGGGGCGGCCCTTGCCGAGCTCGCGCATGCATACGGGGACGGACCAGACTCGCTTGTCGGAGGCTGAGGTTGCGCCGTAAGGCGACTGGCTGATGGTGACATCGAGATCCCGCCCCGTGCAGGTTGTCTCGACCCTGACCAAAGGAAGACCGGGCTGATTGAGGAAGGTTTCCATGGCCCGAATCACATCAGGCTTCTTTGATGCTGCGGCGAGGGAGGCAAAGAAGTCGTCGGTGTCGGCCGTGCCGTGTGCGAAGCGGCGCATGTGCAGGCGAACGCCTTCCCGGAACACGTCGGGTCCCAGATATTGCTCGAACATCTGAAGGATGGCTGCGCCCTTGTCGTAGGTCAGGCCGTCAAAAGCGTTGAAGATGTCGTCGTTCGTCACGATCGGCTGGCGGATCGCGCGGGCCGACGACAGGGCATCGAGGTCCATGACCTCGAGGGCTTCGCGCACCGTTTCGCGGCCGATCTCGTCCTGTGACCAGAGCTGGGCTGCCACCTTGTTGCCCAGCCAGGAGGCGAAGGCTTCGTTCAGCCAGATGTCATTCCACCATTTTGGCGTGACCAGATCTCCGAACCACTGGTGTGCGACTTCATGCGCATGCAGAAGATAGAAATAGCGTCGCTGGGCAATCGATGGACTGTCGCCCAAGAGCAGTCCGCGTTCGGTGTAGGTGATGGCTCCCGCATTTTCCATGCCTCCAGCCAGGAAGTTCGGCGGAGCAATCAGGTCGAGCTTCGGGTAGGGAAAGGGGGCTGCGAAGTAGTCTTCCATCGCACGCACGAGGACGGGCGTTTTCTTCAACGCAAATTGGGCCTCTGCGCTCTTGCCCATGACCGATACGGCGCGCACCGGCAGTGCGGCGGGCCGGCTTGTCGATGGCGGTACGGCGGGGCCCGAAGTGACATCGTAAGGGCCTACCGCGATGGCGACGAGGTAGGTCGGCAAGGGGGCCGTGGTGGCGAACGTGGTGCGGGTCACCCCCTCTGCGATCGTCTCTGCTGCCACGGGCAGGGTGTTGGCGATGGCCTGGTGGCGGGCGATGTGGGTGATCGAAATGTCGAATGGTGTCTTGAAGCGGGGCTCGTCGAAGCTAGGGAAGGCGCGCCGGGCAGAGATCTCCTGAAACTGTGTCCAGACATATCGGAACCCGTTTTCGCTCATCGCTGTGAGCGCGTCGGGCTGTGTTTCGTAGGGCGCCGTGAATGGAAGCGTTATATTCGTCCTGCCGGCCGGAAGCTGCTGATCGAACGCCAGCCGGGCGACGCCGCTGTCGTCGACCTGGGCGTAGGTTCCTTGAACGTCCGGCCGACCTGGGCCCCGGGCTGTGATGCGTCCAACAACGAGGTCCTTGCCGTGCAGGTAAATTTCGCGTTTAGGGGCTTTCAAATCGATCTCAATTTCGACTTCACCCTCGTAGCGCAACTGGTCGGGGTTAATGATCAGGTGCAGGCGGTAGCGAACCGGTTCGACATTCCGGGGCAGTTGACCCAGCGGAATGTCCCGGTTGATCGGGCCCGCTGACCTTACGGGTGCTGACGTCTTGGTGAGTGGCGCGGGGGCCGTTGACCCGGTGCTATCGCTGGAATCGCAGGATGCCGCAGCGAAAGCTGACAGAAGAAGCAGGCCGATTGCTCCCAGGCGCATGTCTTCGATCCCCCAAACTTCTCACAGCCCGATGCGGCATTCAGGACCTGTGTACCCCGTGGACGTAACATGCCCGAGACACTACATACTGGCAAACGACCCCTTCAACGAGGCCTGATCCGTCCATGGCAAAGTTCACGCTTCCGCAGAATAGCAAGGTTCGTCCCGGGAAGACCTGGCCAGCACCGGAAGGTGCAACGCGGGTCAAGACCGTGAAGGTCTATCGCTGGGACCCCGAGGACGGAGAGAACCCGCGCCTCGACACTTACCAGGTTGACCTCGATACCTGTGGGCCCATGGTTCTCGATGCCCTTCTCAAGATCAAGGGTGAGGTAGACCCGACGCTGACCTTCCGGCGCTCGTGCCGGGAGGGTGTCTGCGGTAGCTGCGCCATGAACATCGACGGGTCGAATACGCTGGCTTGCACCAAGTCGATGGACGACGCGACGGGTACCATCGCCATCTATCCGCTGCCGGGCATGAATGTCGTGAAGGATCTCGTGCCCGACATGACCCATTTCTATGCCCAGTATGCATCCATCGAACCATGGCTGCACACAACGACGCCGACGCCCGAGAAAGAGTGGAAGCAGTCACCTGAAGACCGCCAGAAGCTCGACGGTCTCTATGAGTGCATCCTGTGCGCCTGTTGTTCGACTTCATGTCCGAGTTACTGGTGGAACCAAGATCGGTATCTGGGCCCGGCCATTCTTCTCCAGGCATATCGCTGGCTGGCGGACTCGCGTGATGAGGCCACTGGAGAGCGGCTGGACAATCTCGAAGATCCGTTCCGGCTCTATCGCTGCCATACGATCATGAACTGTGCCTCGGTCTGTCCGAAGGGTCTGAACCCGGCGCAGGCAATTGGCGAGATCAAGCAGATGATGGTCAAGCGCGCGGTCTAAGCGGCGCTTTCGGTCACGACATCCACAATGGCATCGGTCAGCCTGGACAGGTCCTGCTGTCCAATGGTCAGCGGGGGTGTCGTATAAACGATCCTGCCAAAGGGTCTGATCCAGACGCCGCGCTCGATGAATTTCTGGCGCAGGGCCATGCGGTCGAGGCTCTTCAGTTCAACGACGCCAATGGCGCCCTTGACGCGCACATCTACTACACCTGGCACGTGACGCAGCGGTGAGAGCGCGTGCTCGAAGTGCTGGCCGATTGCCTGAGCCTGCGCTGTTCGTGGCTCGGTGGCGAACAGGTCGAGGGAGGCATTTGCAGCCGCGCAGGCGAGGGCGTTGCCCATGTAGGTTGGTCCATGCATCAGCGCCTTCGATGGATCGTCATCCAGAAAGGCGTCGAAGACCCTGCGCGTCGCCACTGTTGCTGCGAGCGGGAGGGCGCCTCCTGTCAGGGCCTTGCCGAGGCAGATGATGTCGGGGACGATGCCTGCCTGCTCGCAGGCGAACATCGTTCCCGTGCGCGCAAATCCCGTGAAGATCTCGTCGAGAATGAGTAGCACGCCATGCCTGCTGGCGCTCTCGGCGATGGCTTTCAGGGTGGCAGGTGCGTGGAACAGCATGCCTCCGGCGCCCTGCACGAGGGGTTCCACGATGATTGCCGCAATGTCGGGCTGCGCGAGGATCTGGTCGAGGCGTGCGGTGGCTTCGCTCGAAACCGGGAGGTCGGCGATCGGGTTGTCGGCGAGCATTCCGGAGAAGAGGGTGTGCATGCCTTCGTCCGGGTCGCACAGGGACATGGTGGCAAAGGTGTCGCCGTGATAGCTGCCCCGGAAGTGGACAATCCGACGACGTTGCCGGTCGCCATGGTTCACCCAGAACTGGATCGCCATCTTCAGGGCTACTTCGACTGCGACGGAACCAGAGTCGGTGAAGAACGTGCGGTCGAGGCCTTGTGGCAGAAGGCCAGAGAGACGCATGGCCAGCGTGTAGGCCTGCTCATGTGCGAGCCCCCCAAGCATGACATGTGGCAGGCGCATCAGTTGTGCACCGATCATCTCGCGCATGTGCGGATGATTGTAGCCATGGGCCACGGTCCACCAAGAGGCGACGCCGTCCACGAGTTCCCGGCCATCCGCCAGATGCAATCGACTTCCGCTCGCTCCCACCACGGGCAGTGGCACGGGGGCGGTTTTCATCTGGGCGTAGGGCAGCCAGATGTGCTGCCAACCTTGTGTCAGCCAGTCTGGTGTGGTCACGCCGACATCGCGCGAATGCCGAGCTTTGCCCACAGGCGGTCGTCGCGCTCCTTGGCCGGATTTGCAGTCGTCAACAGCCTGTCGCCGATGAAGATCGAGTTGGCGCCGGCAAGGAAGCAGAGGGCCTGGGTCTCTTCGCTCATGGTTTCGCGACCGGCGGAGAGGCGAACCATCGAGGTTGGCATCATGATGCGGGCGGCGGCAATCGTTCGCACGAATTCGATGCCTTCGACGGCGTGCGAATTGCCGAGCGGCGTTCCGCGGATCGGCACGAGGGCGTTGATGGGAACGGACTCGGGCGGTGTGTCCATGTTGGCCAGAAGGAGGAGCATGCCGATCCGGTCGTCGCGCGTCTCGCCCATGCCGATGATGCCGCCGCAGCAGACGTTCATGCCGGCTTCGCGCACGTGCTGAAGGGTCTCGAGCCGGTCGGTCAGGGAGCGTGTCGTGACAACTTTCTCGTAGTATTCCGGACCGGTGTCGACATTGTGGTTGTAGTAGTCAAGGCCGGCACCGGCGAGACGCTCAGCCTGGGACCTCGTCAGCATGCCCAGCGTCATGCACGTCTCCATGCCCAGCGCCTTCACTTCGTGCACCATCTCGCAGAGCGTGTCGATGTCGCGGTCCTTGGGTTCGCGCCAGGCCGCGCCCATGCAGAAGCGCGTTGCGCCACCGGCCTTCGCTCTCGAAGCGGCAGTCTTGACCTCTTCCAACGCCATGAGCTTGGATGCCTTCAGGCCGGTTTCGAAGTGTGACGACTGGCTGCAATAGCCGCAGTTCTCGGCGCAGCCCCCGGTCTTGATCGACAGGAGGGTCGACATCTGGACCTCGTTCGGGTCGAAGTTCTGCCGGTGCGCGGTTTGCGCCTTGAAGATGAGGTCGGCGAAGGGCATCTCGAACAGCTGGCGGACAGCGTCGAATGTCCAGCGCGAAGCAGTGGTTTGTGTCGGGGTCCGAACCTGATCGCGCGGGAGGCTGGTGGCGGCTGTGGTCATTGACGGTGTTGCCCTGGTCAGATGTGATCGCGCACAATAAGCCGTCGCTCTGCCGGGTCAAGGAAGCCCATGCCTCCCGAGTTCCAGTTCCATGGTTAGCCTCGAGGATTTTGCCGCCGAGAAACTCGAGAGAGCTGCGGCTGGCTCGCTGTTGCGGACGTTGCCGGAGGCGGCAGCCGATCGGCTCAATTTTTGCTCGAACGACTACCTTGGCCTTTCCGGCGATCCCCGGCTTGTTGCAGCCGCGGCCGAGGCCCTGCAGGCACAGGGCACTGGTGCGGGAGCGTCACGGCTGGTGACAGGGAACCATCGCTTGTACGCGGCATGCGAGCGGGCCGTTGCCACGCTCAAGTCCACGCAAGCTGCGCTGGTTTATGGTTCCGGCTATCTTGCGAATATCGGCACCATTCCGGCTGTGGTGGGTGCGGGTGACCTGATCCTCGCGGATGCCCTGTCGCATGCCTGCATGATGCAGGGGGCGCGGCTGTCCGGAGCGACGCTGCTCCTGTTTCGCCACAACGACATGGAGCATCTGGCTGACCTCATGGCCTTGCATCGGCCCTCATACCGGCATTGCCTTGTCATGACGGAAGGCGTCTTCAGCATGGATGGTGACCTTGCTCCGCTGGCCGACGTGTCGCGCCTGACCCGGCTGCACGGGGCATGGCTGATGACGGATGATGCCCATGGTCTGGGCGTTGTCGGTGGGGGGCGCGGGTCAGCGCATGCCGCCGGCATCCTGCCCG
The DNA here is from genome assembly GCA_040382295.1 of Alphaproteobacteria bacterium. Lineage (GTDB taxonomy): Bacteria > Pseudomonadota > Alphaproteobacteria > Micropepsales > Micropepsaceae > SZUA-430. The sequence goes on along the minus strand of JBEIFU010000002.1, from coordinate 3,524 downwards.
ATATCCAGATGGGCACCTTCTCCAAAGCCGTCGGTTCCTATGGGGGCTATGTGGCGGCGCGTGCCGCGGTCATCGAGATGCTGATCAACAGGGCGCGCAGCCTCGTCTTTTCGACGGGCCTTCCCCCGTCGGTGGTTGCTGCTTCGACGGCGGGGTTGCAGGTGATCCTCGATGACAAAGCCCTTTGCGCGCGACCGGTTGCGCTTGCATCCCTGTTCTGTGCGCGCGCGGGCTTGCCTGCGCCATCGTCCGCCATCGTACCGCTGGTGCTTGGCGATGCCGCGCGGGCGGTGGCTGCATCCCGACGACTGCACGAGGCGGGTTTTCTTGTTCGTGCGATTCGTCCGCCGACCGTGCCTGAGGGGACTGCCCGCCTGCGCTTTACTTTCTGTGCGAACCAACGGGAGGAAGATGTGATCCGGCTTGCAGATCTGGCGCGAGACTTGATGGTAGCGGAGCGCGTCAAGCCTTGAGGCCCTGGTTCGTCACGGCAACGGGAACCGATCTGGGCAAGACCCATGTGCTTTGCCTGTTGCTTGAACGTGCGCGAGAGCGTGGTGCGGCGGTCCAGGTGCTCAAACCGGTGTTGAGCGGGTTCACGCCTGACACTCTTGCGGCGACCGACAGCGGGCGATTGCTGGCCGCGGCGGGCTCCTGCGTCGATCTGGAGGCAGTATCGAAGGTGACACCGTGGCGGTTCGGGCCTGCCTTGTCGCCGGACATGGCTGCAAGACGGGCGGGCGTCACCATCAGCCTGGATGAAGTTGCTGACTTCTGCGCGCGCACGCTGAACCCGGAGGGGCTTGCCTTCGTGGAGGGTGCGGGAGGCATCATGTCGCCACTTGGCACAGGGTTTCTGAATATCGACCTGACCGAGAGGTTGAAGGCGCGTGTGCTTCTTGTGGCGGGGGGATATCTGGGGACCATCAGCCATACGCTGACTGCCATCGCGGCCCTGGAAGGGCGTGGTCTTCGGGCCGAGGCGATTGTGCTTTCCGGCGCGCAAGCCGGTCCGGTTTCGCTGGAGGAGACGCGCGATTCGATCCTCGGCCATGTCGATGCGCCGGTCTTCTGCGTGGCGCGCGGCGAGGGTGTGCCGGATGCGCTGGTCGATCTTGTCATGGCTTGATGGTGATCGGTGTGCCTACGCGCACCGAGGCGAACAGCTCCTCGATTTCAGTGTCCGATACCGCGATGCAGCCCGCGGTCCAGTCGCTGTAGAAGCCCATGGCGTTCAGCGTTGCGAGGCCCGACGGGGTGCCGTGGATCATGATTGCCCCACCGGGCGAGAGGCCCTTGCGCCGCGCGGCCCGCGTGTCCTGTCGGTTGGGGTAGGAGATTTTCAGGGACAGGTGGAAGCTTGATTGCGGGTTCTTTGCATCGATCACGTAGTGTCCTTCGGGGGTTCGGCTGTCGCCCTCGTGCTGCTTGTGGCCCTTCGGGTTGCCACCCAGCGCGATGCGATAGGTCTTCATCGCTCTCGGGCCGTCATAGACCGTCATGAGGCGCTTTTGCTTTTCCACCACGATGCGGGTCACCGGTGCCGCCAGTTTGCGGGCCTCCGCTGTTGCAGCAAACACCAGCGGAATGAGAAGCAGGGCTAGGAGGAAGCGTGTCACGTGGGCTGCCATGGGTTGCACGCCGCAGATTGACGGCCGATCGCGGCGGACTTGTGTCGGAAACCTTACAAAACATTGAGGCATTTGGGTTTGCTGCGGGCTTCCTGCTCCTATGGTCATGGGTACTTGCCAGGATGGAGACGGGTGATGAGGCTGGTTGCGACGGTGCTTCTGGGGCTTGCGTTTGTCGTGCTTTTCAGCGCTCTGCCTGCTGCGAAACGGAGCGGGGACGAGGTGCCCCTCAAGCCGTGCCGGCAGGACATTGCAGGGGATGGTCCGCCTGACTGGCCGCGTTTCGTGATGATCACGCTGCATGACAAATCGGACTTCGAGGGGCGGCGATGCATCTTCGATGGCGACATTCCCGACCTGAACGCCTATGGTTTTGGAAATGTCGCCTCCAGCGCGCGGCTGCGGGCCGGTATCTGGCAACTGTGCGACAAGCCGAATTATCGTGGCTATTGCATCGAGCTGGACCGCTCGCAGTCCAACTTCAACCTGTTCGGTTTTGACAACAGGGCAGAGTCGGTGAGGCGTATCCGTTGAGCCTTAAGTCAAAGGGAGAGCGTGCATGAGCCATCTCATGGAAACAGGTCCTGAGAGCATTGACCGGCGGCGTGTCCTGGTCACGAGCCTGACCGCGGGATTTGCCCTTTCGGTGCAGCCGGTGGCGGCGTCGACGATTGTCACCGATGCGGGTGGTCTTGAGGCAGGGGATGTCCAGATTCCCGTCGCTGACGGCCAGATCCCAGGCTATCGCGCGAGGCCGCAGGGTGGAGGCAAGCTGCCTGTCGTGATCGTGATCCAGGAGATCTTCGGCATTCACGAATGGATCAAGGATATCTGCCGGCGGTTTGCGAAGGCCGGGTATCTTGCGGTTGCTCCCTATCTTTATTCACGCCAGGGAGATGCCACGGCTTATGCGGATATCCGGTCGCTGGTCGAGCAGGTGGTCTCGAAGGTCGACGATACGGTGGTGCTGAGCGATCTCGATGCGACGATTACATGGGCTGTGAAGCAGGGCGGTGATGCGGGCCGGGTCGGTGTCACCGGGTTTTGCTGGGGTGGGCGGCAGACATGGCTGCACGTGGCGCATAATCCGCAAGTGAAGGCAGGGGTTGCCTGGTATGGGCAGCTTGTCCGGCGTGAGGGAAACATGGCACCGCGCCATCCGGTTGAGGTTGCAGCAGGCCTGAAGGGGCGGGTGCTCGGGCTTTACGGTGAACTGGACAAGGGCATACCTCTGACGCAAGTCGATGCCATGCGGGCCGCACTGCGCGAGGCTGCCGATGCCGGATGCGAGATCATCGTCTATCCGGGCGCGGACCACGGGTTTCTTGCTGATTATCGGCCGAGCTACAACGAGGCGGCGGCCAGGGACGCGTGGGCGCGCTGCCTGCAATGGTTCAAGGCGAAAGGCGTCTAGGCGGAGGGCGTCAGAGCTTTCCGAGGGCAGCCTTCGCCACTTCGGTCAGGCGGGAGACCGTGACCGCCTCTTCCTGCCCGACCGAGGATTCGCTGACGCTGAGCCAGTGTCGCGGGTTGCGCATGACGTTGACGACTACGGCCGACTGGCGATCATTGCCGACGTTGAACCAGTAGCCGGCGTCACCTACGCCGTCGATGGGTCCACTTTTGAATTTCACACCCATGGTCGAGAGGCCTGACTTCATGCTGTCAAGCGAGGGCTGCGCCTTGTCGCTGTAGGCCGTGGTCAGGACGATGCTGATGGTCATCATCTCGGTGATGCTGGCGCCGGTCGACACGAAGGTACAGGCCGAGACTGCGTTGCGGCGTGGGCCGCCCGGCGTGTTGCGTGGCGCGGGCGGGGTCTTGCTGAAGTCGCGGCCCGGGAAGATGGCGGCGAGCTCGGCTGCGGTGACAAGGGCGCAGGCGTCAGGCGTT
>JBEIFU010000001.1:0-59932 GCA_040382295.1 Alphaproteobacteria bacterium | reverse complement strand
GCGTGAATTAGGCGTAAGTTCCCGCCTGCTTGACGAGTGGCTTGCTTGAAATGCTGCCGAGGTTTGGCATCCCACCACCGCTGTTAGCTTCCGTAAGATCGGTTGCAGTCCAGAAGCACTTTGGTTGCGACCCTGTTGGACCGTTGCCATTGGCCCCGATGATACCAGCCGCCCATTTGTTTCGGATGGAAGCCAGCGTGATGTCGGGGATGGTGTAACCACTGCCGCCCCAATCGATCCACATGAACTCGAAGGCCCCATCGAATAGCGTCCCACCACCGTCTGATTCACCAAAGATACCGAGGTCACCAGCAGAGTGGAAAAGGGCCGAAGTCGCACCTGACGCTTGCAGACTGGCCGCGCCGTAGTCTGAGCCAGACCCAGCTACTGACCGGCTGTCGAATGTGCCACCTGAACCCGTTGTGTTGTTGAGCAGAATACCGTCTTCAATGGTGGCCCAAGAGCAGCCCTGCGCCGCGTTGGGGTTCGTGAAGTCCAGCGTTATGATGTGCGTCTTCATAACAGTTGTGGGCGTCAGAACGGGCCGCAGTTGTACTCTACCCGAATTGAAGAACTGCCCACGAAATGCGCCTGTTGTGGGAAACCAAACTCGGAAGGTTGATGCAGCCGAATCCGCGAAGAAATTTGCTCCGGCAGTGACCGCATCGGGGCGCATTCTGAACGCAATAGCTACCTTCCGAATGCCAGTGTCTGTGCTGAGTGCAGAAACGCTTGACCGCGCAGAGCCGCCGTTGTCAATGGCTACAAACGACGCTGTTGACAGAGATGTTACGCCCCACGAATAGACCTCGCTACCGATAGTAACGTTCGCGGTCACCGATGCGCCATCACCCCCGGATGTGGCCCGGACTTGCAGGAACTTACCGATAGTCAGGGTTCCGCTGGAAGATGTCCACGCTGTTGCGTTTGTGCCTGACGCATCATCCGCCTGTCGCCATTGGGCGCTGGCCCCCGAGACGCTGATTGACCGTGTTGCAGGTCCGCCGACGATCCGCGACCAGTTCGATGTAACTTGCGTGTTAAGCGCCTGCCCGATCAAGTCATCAAATTGCACATAAGTCGGTTCAAGGCTCAGACTGTAAGTGCGGTTCACGACATCTACAGGACTGGCTGATCCAAAAGCGCCCTTGGCCGAGTATGCACCGATGGGGGTATAAGCGGATTTGATCTGCGCCAACGTCGCCCGCGCCCCGGTCGGGGCCGTGAATACGGACGTGTATGCAACCGTTGCACCTATGGCCCCAAGGATGGTATTTGAGTACCGCTGGCCGTTGACTTCTGGAATCCCGAAGCCATTGGCATCGAACCCCTCAACGATGTTGTGGCCTACCAGATTGCTCCCGTAGGCGTAGTACCCACCACCCGGATTGTCTTGAATGCCGGGGACGCGAAGCTGGACTGCTGAAACGTTGCGCACGGTGTCAGTGTGATCGTGTCGGATGATGCTATTCGCGTAGATGTAACAGTCGCGCGGGTTGGTTATAGCAATCCCAAGAGGTTGCTCGTTGGATGCAATGTGGTTTCCGACGAACTTCGAGCCTGCGAAAGACACGCCTGAGGGCATGTCCGCGATGATCATACCCTGCACCGAGCCTCTGCAAGTACCGTCTTGATGGACGTTCCCGTACACCAACACGTTCTCCCAATTCGCTGTTGTGATGTTGCCCGCTCCGCCGAGGTCGTCCGCGAAGAGTTGCACAACGTCCGAATGCGGATCGCCCGCGTCTTTCTGCGCGATCGAGAATGGCAGTGACGAGTAGTTGAAGGCAATCGTGACAGGATAGGGCGCGTCCGGGTGAGACAGCCCAAACGACTGCACATCCATATAAGTCCGCGTGAAGGTGTTGCGCAGCGACGTGACGCTGCCATTTACCGTGCCCGGCTTGAAGGCGTTTGCGAGCGTATCAAACGTGCAGTCCTGCACGACAATGCCGCTTACCCCGGTTGAACTTGAACCCCGGATGCCCCACGGCAACCAGTCCAGCATCCGGCGCTGTCCGGTCCAAATCGCCCGCCGTGTACGGTGGCTCGATGTTGTATATCCAGAACCCCCGGCTGTCAGACTTGTACTCACGATGTCCCCACCAGTGACCGTGAAAGTCGCCGTTGCCCCTGTCCCACCTGCCGGAGTAAAGTCCAGGCTGTGGACGCCATCGGCAATTAGCGTGCCGACATAGGGCTGGGTGATTTCGAGCGCACTGATCGCCCCGCCAGACACATCTGCTGCAATGCAGGCGTATTCGGGTAGATTGTTGACTACATCAATCGGCCCAACTGTGCCGCGATAGTTGCCCTGAAGATCACAACTATCCAAGATCGGTGAAACGTTTGATCCAGTGAGGGTCACGCAGTTATTTGTTACGACGGAATCCGCCCACTGTGAGGAGACAATGCGCAGCGACTTGAGTGTAATCCGCTGGCTGCCGTTCAAAGTAATCCGATCAATTACCGGCTTGCTGCCGGGATTGGTCGCCTCAAATACCAAGCGTGATGAAGGGGCCGCCGTGATCGTCTTGGCCGTGTAGTTGCCGGGTTCAATCCCAACTCGACCGCCACCCGATAGGATACCTGCGGGGATTGTCGCCCACTGCGCATCGTTGGTGATCGTGTAGTCAAAGACAGCGGGAGCCGCAGCCCCGCCAGCCCGACGTGGCCCGAACGGCGATCCGAACCCATCAAACGGCGAGATGATCTCACGCATGGCTGACCCAGACGACGGTGGGAGAAAAGGCCAAGGCATACACCCGGTCGGCTCCTGAAACGCCAGGAAATAGGTCTGCCACGGCAATGTTCAGTTCGCCTTGCCCAGAGTCATATGTCGGGCCCCAAGTCGTGATAGCTCCGGTCCCAGACCTGCCCTGAAGTTGGACAGGGAATTGACCCTCGACCGTGAACGTCAGTGCGGTGACTGCGGAGTCCGTCAGGAGTGTCGCGGTGTTGGCTGGGACGAGGATCTTGGTGTTCTGTGCCATGGGGGCCTCTCTGCTGTGGGTATGCGCCTGGACGCCTGAATTTTAGGGCAACCTAGCACGATCGACACGGTCGCGCTACAACGAGACAATCATTTATGGCGAGAACCGCCTTTCGCCCCTATCATGCGCGCGATCACTGACCGAAAAGAGGCAGAATTGACCGCAGAACTGACCGGCCTTGGGAACCTCGTCGCCCTCCTGAGCGAGATGGCGCGGCGGAAGTCGCAGCGCAAGTTTTTTGAACTTTTCCCCGATCAGGACCAGCCGCAGCCGGATGGGACAACCATCTTCGCCCGAGAGAAGTACGAAAAGCACCTTGAGTTTTTCAAGATGGGAGCGGAGTACCGAGAGCGGTGTTTCATGGCAGGCAACCGGGTTGGCAAGACGTTCGGCGCGGGCGGCTATGAGACCGCATGCCACCTGACCGGGCTATATCCCGAGTGGTGGGAGGGGCGGCGCTTCAAGACCCCGATCCGTGCCTGGGCGGCCGGCAAGACAAACGAAACCACCCGCGACATCGTCCAAAAGACCCTTCTTGGCGACCCGATCACCGTCGCTGGCCGCAAACGGTTCGACGGAACCGGCGTCATCCCGGGCCACCTTCCGGGCAACGTGACGTGGAAGGCCGGTGTTCCCGATCTGGCTGACACCGTGCGGATCCTGCATGTCACGGGCGGATTCTCGCTTCTGGGCCTTAAATCCTATCAGCAGGGACGTGGATCTTTCGAGGGTACGAGCCAGCATTGCGTGTGGTTCGATGAGGAGCCGCCGCAAGATGTCTATGGCGAGGCACTGATCCGGACGGCCACCACTAATGGTATTGTCATGCTCACATTTACCCCACTAGAGGGAATGAGTGATGTTGTGATATCGTTCCTTCCAGAAGACATGCGTCCGGTGGCGCCGGAGTAGCGCCGATCCTTTATGAAATAGATCAGGAGACTTCGACATGACCGCTACGCCAAACAGGAGACTGAACCGTCTCGATGCCGTGAAGATGAACGTAACGCTGGGCCCCTTCGTCACAAACGACGTGGCCGGCACCGCCTCGACATTTCTTTCGCTGGCATACTTCAACACTGCGACGGCTCTTTCCCTCTCCACCCGAGAGACCAAGATGGCCCAAGGTGGCCGGATTGTCGGGATGATGATCACCACCGACGCTGATGTGACCGCCGGCACGATCGTCGGCCGCGCCTCGATCAACGGGGCCGCCGTTACCTTCAACGACAGCGCCGTGACACTCAGCACCGCGCTTCCGCAATCGGACACGTCCTTTGTGGAGTTTGAGCAGGGCGTTGCCTTCAAGGCTGGCGACACCATCGGCATGAACGTCAACACCACCGGCATGACCCCGACTACGCTGAACCTCACCGGCTGGCTCGTGCTTGCCCTTGATCCGCTCTGATCTCTCGATGCGCCCTGCCGTGATGGTGGGGCGCACCACAATTCGATGGGAATCTCATGGGTCACGTTTCGGAATCCAAGTACATGGTCAACGCCGGTTGGGACGATGTTCCCCACCTGGACGAGAAGACCAAGCGCGAGATGCTGGATTCCACGCCACCATATCTGCGCGATGCGCGATCGAAGGGCATTCCATCACTCGGATCCGGAGCGATCTTCCCGATCCCCGAAAGCGAGATCGTCGTCCAGCCCTTCACGATCCCGAATTACTGGCCCCGGGCCTATGGGATGGACGTGGGTTGGAACAGGACTGCGGCGATCTGGCTTGCGCGGAACCCCGACGACAATACGATGTACGCCTATGCCGAGCATTATCAGGGGCAGGCACTTCCCATCGTCCACGTCTCTGCCATCAAGGCCCGTGGAGATTGGGTTAGGGGCGCCATCGACCCGGCCGCGCGCGGGCGCAGTCAGGACGAGGGCAAGCAACTGATCGAGACATATCGCAACTTGGGTCTGGTGGTGACGCCGGCAATCAACGCGGTGGACGCCGGGCTCTTTGAGTTGTGGACGGCCTTTTCCATTGGCCGGCTCAAGGTTTTTTCGACTCTTGCAGGTCTTTTGAACGAGTACCGGTTTTACCGCAGGGACGAGAACGGGAAGGTGGTCAAGAAGAACGACCACGCGATCGACGCCCTGCGATATGGGTACATGACATTCCACTTGGTCGGGTCTGTCCGGATGGCGAAGACCGATATGACAAATGTTGTCACGATCGCTGACAGAAAGGCTGGATACTGATGGATGGCGATATGAAAGCCAGCGGTTACAAAGAGGAGAAGCCAGAGGCCCTGAACAAGAGGCTCGAGGCTTTCGTCGACACCCTTGCTGCCGAGGCAAAGCGCCGGGTTGACCGCCGCATTATTGTGGAAAACCGCTGGATCGAGGATCTGCAGCAATACCACGGCATCTACAACGACGCGATCACCAAGCGGCTCGAGGAATCGAAAAGCTCCCAGATCTTCATGAACATGACGGCGCCCAAGACCGACACCCTGATCGCGCGGCTGTTCGACCTCCTGTTTCCGACCGACGACAAGAACTGGTCGATCGGCCCCACGCCGGTCCCTGAGCTGACCAAGCAGGCCGAGGAGGCCATGGCGAACCTTGATCGCCTGACCAAGGAAGCCGATCAGCTCCATGAGCAATCAATGGCGGCGTCCCAGAGCGGTGCACCGGCCGAGGAGGTGCAGGGACTCGAGACACAAAAGCGCGTCGTTGAGGAACAAGAGAAGACCGCACGGGCCGCGCATGATGAACTGCAGGCCATCCTCGACGAGGCATCCCGCCGCGCCGAGCTGATGGAGAAGGAGATCGCGGACCAGCTCCAACAATGCGGCGCACCGGCGCAGGCGCGCATGGCGATCTCGGACGGCTGCAAGATCGGTTTCGGGGTGGTCAAAGGGCCGGTGGCCGGCGGCCGGGGACGGCGCAAGTGGGTGTCGACCAAAGATCCAGTGACGGGCGCGACATCCTATGAACTGCAGTTTGTTCAGAACCTTGACCCCGGCATGCATTGGGTCGACCCGTGGTCATATTATCCGGATCCAGATTCTCAGGATGTTGCAAATGGCCGTGGCGATTTAGAGCGCCACTTGCTCACACCTGACCAACTGCGCCGCCTGACCAAGGAACGCGACGATATCGACAAGGATGTTGTCCGTGAGATCCTGAGCCAGAAACCCAGCGAGGGGATGCCTGCCTACAAGTCCCAAATCAACACCATCACCAACTCCAACGATTCCGGGCTGAACCGCAATCTCTATCACGTCTGGGAATACACCGGGCCGGTCGAGACCGAGGACATGAAGCTCCTGGCGGCTGCATTCATGCCGGAGAGCAGCGGCGAGGTCGACATCCTGACCAGCTATTACGTCAAGGTGTGGTTCTGCCAAGGCAAGGTCCTGTCGTTCGCCCTGCACCCGCTGGACTCCAACGACTGCATCTACTCCGTCTTCACGGTGCGCCCAGATGAGGCGTCACCCTTCGGCTATGGCATCCCGTGGATTGTCCGGAATCCGCAGATCGTTTTCAATGCCGCCTTCCGGATGATGATGGACAACTCAGCCTTGTCGACCGGCCCGCAGATCGTGGTGACGCAAGGGCTGGTGCATCCGCAGGACGGCGACTGGACACTGACTCCGCGCAAGATCTGGGTAAGGGATCAGACCAAGAGCGTGTCCGGGGTTCCGGCGTTCGAGTCCTTCAACATCGACTCCAACCAGAACGAGCTTGCCAACATCATCGGTCTGGCTCGGGATCTGCACGACGAGATATCCGGCATGCCCGCCATCGCACAGGGCGAGCAAGGGACCGGCGTGACCAAGACCGCGCAGGGCATGGCGCTCCTGATGAACAGCGCAAACGTGATCTTCCGGCGCATGGTGCGGCTCTACGACGACAACATCATCATCCCCATGATCACCCGCTTCTATCACTGGAACATGCAGTTTTCCAAAAAGGACAACATCAAGGGCGATTACGAGGTGGCGGCCCGGGGGTCGGGCGTCCTTCTGGTTCGCGAGATGCTGGCCAACAACCTTCTGATGATCGCCCAGATCTTCGGCGATCACCCTGTCTACGGGCCGATGATCAAGTCAGACGGCCTGTTGCGCGCCATTTTCAGGGCCAACATGATCCCGGTCGACGAGATCCTGAAATCCGAGCGGGAATACCGCAAGGACATGGCCGAGGCCGAGGCAAAGGTGGATCCCGCCGCCGCCGCCGCGCAAGCCGCTGCAGAGGCCAAGGTAGAGGAGGTCAAGGTCAAGCGCGAGGAGGTCGAGGCGCAGACTGCACGGGTCGAGCTGGAATGGTCCACGCGCGAGCGGATCGCCCAGATGGGCTTTGATGCCGGCATGAACAGGCTCGCTGAAATGCTGAACATGAGCGAGGACGAGTTGGCCGAGAAGAAGCGTCAATTCGACGCAAAGCAGCGACATGAAAAACTGATGCTGGCTGCCGAGATTGCCTTGCAGCGCGAGACAGGCACAAGCTCTGGGGGGTCGGTGTGAGTTTGAAGCTGGATTCTGTAGCTAAGATGCTTCTTTTGCGCTATGTGGCGGACAGGATCACCACACTACATCTTGCTTTGGAGACCGATCACGATGTAGCTCAGACATCAACGCTACGAGGCCAGATCAGGGAAATTCGCCTTCTTGAGGCTGAAATTCAAGAAAAGGCTACGCTGCAGCAGATTCCAGGCGCCGGAATACCGATCGCCTGATGGTGCCTCCCAGAAGGGACGCGCCGAACCCCGGGAAACCGGGAAACCCCGCCGCCGCCCGAGGGCCGTTGCGGATATGATAGGTGGATCGGATGACGGAAAAGACTGCCCAGGTTTCAACGGACGCGGACAACGCCTCCAAAGAAATTGACGAAGCGCAGCAGCTCTGGAATGAACTTGAGGCGGAAGACTCCAACGGTGAGGCATCACCCGACGATGAACCCCTCGTCTCAGCCCAAGGCGCTCCTGACGCTCAACAGGGACAGGATGACCAGAGGTCGGAAACCACCAATGGCAAACCGACGGAAGATCTTGCGGCCCAGAACGAGCGTCTGCGCCACTCGATCGAAAGCGACAAAGGACGGATATCGGCCCTGACCAAGAAAGCGGCTTCCTTGCAGGCCAAACTGGACAGGCTCGAGAACACCAAGAGGGAAATTCAGACCACCGCCACAACCCCGGAGACCAAGCAGGGGCTCGCAAAGGTCAAGGATGAGTATTCGGATTTCAGCCCTCTCGTTGAGATGGCCGAGGCCAACGACAAAGTCCTGAACCAGATCGTCGCCAATGCGGACGCGGACATTGAAGACACCAAGGGACAACTGAAAGAGCTGATCGACCAACAGAATGAGATCTTCGAGAAAGAACACCCGGACGGTTTGGATGTAATCCGACAAAATGCCGCCGTGTTCAGAGAGTGGATCCAAGATCAGCCCCGCCAGATCCGAGATGCCTTCAAGCGCAACGAGGTTGATATCGTGGACGGTCAATCGGCGGCCCTTGTGGTCGCGTCCTTCAAGGAATCCCTCCAGCTTGCGGCCACCGGCAATGCCCCCGCCCCGAACAGCACATCAACGCTGCAGGCGCGCAGGGAAAAGCAACTGGCAGGGGCTCAATCGCAGAGGTCCACGGCAGCAACGGTCACAACCCCCGCCCCCGGGCCGGGTGATAGTCCGGAAGCGCATTGGGACCATTTTGAGCGGCTTGATCAGGAAAAGCGTAACCGGCGCTAACTGCGGCACTCCATCAGGAGAGCCAAATGACTCTTACCACAAGCACTGCCGCTGGCATTTCTCAGCGGACAAACGTGTATGCAGAGCGCGAAATGCTCAAGCATGCAGGCCCCGTCATGGTCCTCGACAAGTTCGGGATGACCAAGCGCATGCCGAGAAACAAATCGACCGTCATCAAGTTCCGCCGGCCGATCGTGTTCTCCGCAGTCACCACACCACTTGTTGAAGGCGTGACGCCGTCATCCACCGCCTTCTCGTATGAAGACGTGACTGCTACCCTCCGCCAGTACGGCATGGTCGTCTCGATCACCGATGTCATCGAGGACACCCACGAGGACCCCGTCCTGAACGACGCAACCATGCAGGCAGGCGAGAACATCGGTCGCACGATGGAAAAGCTGACCTATGCGGTTGTGCGCGCCGGAACGAACGTCTTCTACTCCAACGGCTCTGCACGGACGGACGTGAACACGCCGATCTCGCTGGGCAAGCAGCGGGCGATCACGCGCGCCCTGAAAGCCCAAAAGGCCATGAAGATCACTTCGATCCTCTCGGCTTCCCCAAACTACAACACCTCCCCGATCGAAGCGGCTTTCGTTGCCGTGGCGCACACCGACCTTGAAAACGACATCCGCAACATGCCCGGGTTTCTCCCGGTCGCGGAATACGGTTCGCGCCAAGCGATCTGCGCCGAGGAGCTGGGCACGGTGGACGATGTCCGCTACGTCCTTTCCCCGGATCTCGAGGAGTTCCAGGACGGCGGCGGCGCCAAGGGCTCGATGGTCTCCCAGACCGGAACCAATGCCGACGTGTATCCCGTTCTGTACTTCGGACGTGATGCCTACGGCACGGTCGGCCTCAAAGGGCAAGGCGCGGTTGAACCCACGATCATCCCGGTCAACTCCAAGACCAAGGATGACCCCCTGGGCCAGCGCGGCTATGTCGGCTGGAAATCGTGGTTCGTTGCGGTTCGCCTCAACGAGACGTGGATGGCCCGCCTCGAAGTCGCCTGCACCGCCCTCTAAGGCATAGCCCACGGCGATTGACCGCCGTGGGCAATCTCATCACTCAAAAGGAGAAGACCCATGCACAAGGGTCACTTTGCATACGGAACCGCCGTCGGGACCGGCGCTGCGATGAACTTCGCAATCGGTTTCCAGCCGGATTGGGTTGAAATCTTCAATCTGACCAGCCGGGACGAACTGAAATGGCAGACCGGCATGACCGCAGCACACGGCTTCAAGCGGGTTGCCGCCGGGACCGGGACTGCCATCACCTCCGGCGGCATCTCGCTCTATGCCGGCGTGGACGGCACCACGGCTGTCGGTTTCACCCTCGGAACCGACGCCGACATGAACGTCGTGGCCGAGGTCCTTTACTGGAAAGCCGGGACCAACGACGCATAAGCCAAGGGGCGGGGCCGCTGGGCCCCGCTCACTCCACTTCAACAGAGGACAGAGCGACATGCTCGATGACCGAGAACGGCAGATCGCCAATGCAGCGGCATTGCTTTCCACCGATGAGTTCAATGCCGATGGAAAGCCGCGCCTTGACGCGATCAATGCGGTTCTGACCAAGGATGGCCTTGAGCCGATGACCAAGGATGAGCGCGACCTGACATGGGACACGATCGTCGCCAAGGCTGACGCCGAGCTGGCCGCCCCTGATGGGCCCGAGCTTGATGCCGTGGCTGATGAGGGCCCGTGGGCATGGGTTCGCGTCATCGAATCCCAGACCAATCCCGTCGCGGTTTACCTGAATGGCAGATTCCTTGCCAGCCTTCGGGTTGCCGGCGATGCCGCCCTTCTTCCACCCGCCGCGATTGCGTCCCTGCGCAACTCGGACATCACCTTCACGGAGACACCACAATGATCGAACGCATTCAAAAAGACATCGGTGACTGCAGCCTTGCCGAGATCCGGGGCTTCCTCTCGGACGTTCTTGGCGTCCCTGACCTGCACGGCCGCGAGACGCTTGTCCAACTGCAGGCCAAGCTGGCGCAGGTCGGCTATACCGTGAAATTCATCACCGTGCCGTTCGAGTATGCGGCCTCGATGCCTGACGCGGTTCGCCCGACGGACACGGATCGCTTTCGCACCAATGAGGATGGCTCCAAGTCGGTCAAGATCATCATCCAGACATCTGACCGGACCGGCGGCGATCGTCCTGTCCCTGTCGGCGTCAATGGCCGGATCATGTTGATCCCTCGCGGCACGCCCGTCTGGGTTCCGGAGGCGTATGTCGAGGTTCTGAAAAACGCCGTCGAGCATGCCTATGACGAGTACGACGCCGATTCCAATATGTTCGGCGGCCTGCAAGCCCGCAAGGATGTGTCGGCCTATCCGTTCTCCTACGCCTGATCGGAGCCCAGCCCATGACGTACCTCGAGATCTGCCAGCGAATTGCCCAGGAATCCGGAGTGGTTTCCGGGGTTCAGCCGACATCCGTCGTCGGTCAGAACGGCAAAATGAGGGCGATCGTGGGCTGGGGCGCCGAATCCTACAACATGATCCAGCGCGAGCGGCGTGACTGGCGCTGGCTCGAGGGGGCTTTTTCCGGCGTCACGGTTGCGGCGCAGCAGCGGTACACGGCTGCAAATCTTGGCATCTCAACTCGGTTTTCGTCGTGGGTGATCAATCCGACGCAGGAACGCCATTCCGTCTCCGCCTACCTGACATCGGCCGGGCGGGCCGAGGAATACTGGTTGGGTTGGCGGGAGTGGGACGACTTCAACAACACCATGCTGTTTGGCGCGGCGGCCGATGACACCGGCAAGCCGGCCTATTTCTCGGTGGATCCCGACGACAAGATCGTTCTCTGGCCCACGCCAGATGCCGTCTACACCCTGCGCGGGCGCTACCGGAAGGCGATCCAGCAACTCGCTGCGAACACGGATACGCCAGAGATGCCAGAGGAAAACCACATGGCGATCGTCTGGCAGGGCGTGATCCTTCTGGGGACATATGACGAGGCTGTGCAAATGCAGCCCAACTGGCAAGCCTTCTACGACAGCGCCATGCAGAACCTGCGTCTCAAGGCCATGCCATTCATTTCGAGCGGGGGTCCCTTGGCATGAGCCAAACACCAGACACCTTTGCTCTGATGGGTGGACTGGATCTGGTCTCGGCCCCCATTTCCATTCCGCCCGGCGCTGCTGTTGCGGCCTGCAACTATGAGCCCGATGATCAAGGCTACACCCGGATCTTGGGGTATGAGCGGTATGATGGCAGAACCGCGCCATCAACCGGCGTTGACACGGCCACGAAAGATGCGCTGCGGGCGCTGATCGAGGAGGTCCCTGGGACCGGCCCCGTTCGCGGCGTCTGGGTCTACAGTGGCTTCGTTTGGGCTTTCCGCGACACCGGCGCGGGCACAGGGGCGATGTACAAGTCTGGGGCCGCAGGCTGGGAGCCTGTCGTCTTTGGGTCAACCATGGCCTTCTCGACCGGCACCGTTCAATTCACCGAGGGAGAGATCGTCACTGGTGGCACGTCTGGGGCGACGGCACAGATCAAGCGCGAGGCCACGCAATCCGGGGCTTATGACGGCACGGCCACGGGCTACCTGACCGTCTACGACATCACCGGGACCTTTGTAACCGGCGAGATCATCACCGACGGGGTCGGCGGGTCCGCCACCATGACAACGCTGATTTCAGACGAGCTGGGCGAGGGCGGGACCTATCGCTTCGTCAACCATAACTTCTATGGGTCCTCGAGCCTGTGGCGGATGTATTTCTGCAACGGGATCCGGACGGCCTATGAGTTCGACGGCGAGTTTGCCCATGCAATTCACACCGGTTCCCAAGGCGCGAGCGAGCAGGTCATCCAGATCTTGAACAGGTTTGGGGATGACGTGATCAACTCCTTTGGGGATAACGTCGTTGTCCGCTATGCGTTTGATCGGCCGCAGTACATCGGGCAGTATGCAGACCACCTGTTTCTTGGGTTCCCGGGCGGATCACTTCTCAACTCAAGCCTGGGCGAGCCTCTGGAGTACCGGGCCGTCACTGGCGCTGGGGAGATTGGCGTTGGGGCAGAGATTACCGGGCTCCTTGACACTGCCAACAACTCGCTGGTCGTCTTCTGCCGGGCTGCCATCTACTACATCACCGGGACCAGCTCAGCGACATTCGTGAAGAACACCATATCGAGCGGCGCCGGGGCATTCCCGGGGTCAGCCCAGATGATGGACGAGCCGATCTACCTTGACGACGGCGGCCTGCGAAGGCTCGAGCCGACGCAACGGTTCGGGGATTTCCGTCTTGGCACGCTTTCCGGCGGCGTGAGCCCCCTCCTTGATGCGCGGCTCGATGCGGACGATTCGCCGGTTTGTTCTCTCAGGCTCAGGCGCAAGGCGCAGTACCGGATCTTCTGGTCTGATGGCGCAGGGTTGCTCATGTTCATGGGTCGGCGCACTCCGGAGCTTATGCCCGTCAAGCTGCCGATTGAGCCGGTTTGTGCATGCACTGGCGAGCTTGATGACCAGACCGGCAAAGAGCGGGTTTTCATGGGTGGCGCGGACGGGTTCGTCTACGAGATGGAGTCCGGAAATTCCTTTGATGGCGCGGCGGTTCCGGCATTTTTCACCTTGTCGTGGAACACGATGCGGACACCGCGCTTGGAGAAGCGTTACTTCATGTCCGATCTTGAGGTTGATGCAAAGGACGAATTTGCAGCGGCTGTGAGCTTTCAGGTCGAATACAACCGGCCGACGCAGGTTCAGGGCGGCGAGCGCGTTTTCAGCGTTGAAGCGGCCACCCGCGCATTCACCGAGATCGCCAACCATCAAGACCTGACTTGGACCGACAGCGTGGTCGGAAATCTCTATGTCGACCTGCAGGGACAGGGAACCAACATCGCCGT
Source organism: Alphaproteobacteria bacterium (assembly GCA_040382295.1). Lineage (GTDB taxonomy): Bacteria > Pseudomonadota > Alphaproteobacteria > Micropepsales > Micropepsaceae > SZUA-430. Next base: position 46,368 of record JBEIFU010000001.1, on the reverse strand, counting down.
TACCGTCCTGACCGAGACGACCGAGGAGCGGCCCCACACCTTCACGGCCATGACGATCAACTATGCCCCCCGGAAACTGAAAAGGTAGGCCCTGACATGCCATCGCAATACATCGCCGCCCTGACCGACACTTGGAACAACGCCGCCACCGTCTGGTACGGCATTAAGATGAACGTCACCGGTACGGCATATGCAGCCGCCAGCCGTCTTTTTTCCATGCAGTTGACCGGCGCGGAGAAGTTCGCGGTCACCCCGGACGGCGCGGCCCTTGTCGGGCCCGGAACAGCCGCCTTGCCGTCTGTCAGCTTCATTTCTGACCCGAACACCGGGATTTACAGGCCCGCGTCGGATGCGGTTGGCGTGGCGACGAATGGTGTTCTTCGGGCAACGTTCTCCGATAACACCCTCAAGATGGGGGCCGGAGTTAATATCCTTGGTGACTACGGCACAGCGGCGTTGCCGGGATATGCGTTTGAGGGCGACCAGAACACGGGCATGTATCGGGCGGCAGTGGATCAGATCGGCTTTTCGGTTAATGGCACACTTGCCGTCACGGTCAGCGCGTCAATGTTGATAATGGCGTCCGGGGTTCAGTTGGGGGCGGCGGACGGGACCTCGTTGGTGCCGGGGATGACGTTTGCATCCGATCCTGATACGGGCTTTTGGAGACCAACGTCAAACGCTATCGGCTTTGTGAACAATGGAGTCGAGTATTCCAGGATCGTATCGTCCGGCTCGCACCGATTCGGGGACTTGACGACCGACAACGTGGGTACATCGGGAACGGCTGGCGTGTCTATTGCTGCCATCGGTGCAATTCAGGTTGCCCGTGACAGCACGCTGATTACCACGAATAGGACCGACGGCGATGGTACTGCCTTTTCGATCCGTCGAGTTGGTGTGTCGGTCGGTTCCATCTCTGTTTCAGCGGGCGCAACCTCCTACAACACGTCGTCAGACTACCGCCTCAAGATCGTGACAGACGCGCCGGAGGGCTTCGACATCGAGGCGCGGATCTTGGAGCTGGATCAGGCGTTGACATGGTTCACATGGATTGCGCATCCGCAGCTCGGCCCGCAGTTTGGCGCACTGGCCCATGTTCTGCAAACCGTCGCACCGCAGGCTGTGAGCGGGGCCAAGGATGCCGTGGATGCAGAGACCGGAAGTATTGTGCCGCAGGGCGTCGATTACTCTAAGCTGGTACCGGAACTGGTGGCGGGGCTGGCCGACGCGCTGCGCCGCATCAAAGTGTTGGAGCAGGCATGATGGTTGAGAACGCAAGATTGAGTGTGGCTGATCTGCATAATCGCATCCAGAACCAAGCGGCGCACATCGCTGACCTGAAGAAGGAACACGCGGATATCGTCGATTCAATGCAGGAAATGTCTCAAAAGCTCGACAACCTTTACCGCGCTCTCATGGAGCCCCAAGCAGGTCAGGAGAAGTCTTTGCTCGACAGAGTAGGGCGCATCACCGTGGCCTACGAGAGTGGAGGCATAATCTCCGGAATGGTGGTAAGGGTAGCTGGCTTCGTGATTGCAATCGGGGCTCTTGTTGCAACAATAAGAGCCGGAATGGGCGGGACGCCTTAAGCAGGATCTGAAACCAAGGAGATTTGAGATGGCAAGACGTTGGTCGAAAACTTCCCTTGAAAAACTGCAGGGCATCCACCCTGATCTACGAAGAGTCATGGATGTCGCGCTGCAGGAGGCGGCGATTGACTTCCGGGTCTTGGAAGGTCTGCGCACGTTGGCGCGTCAAAAACAGCTTGTTGCGTCCGGTGCATCCCAAACGCTGCGCAGTCGCCACCTGACGGGCCATGCAGTCGATATCGCCCCGCTCGTCGCAGGCAAGGTGTCTTGGGACTGGCCGCTCTACCACCGCCTTGCCCCGGCTGTGAAGCTGGCCGCTTATGATCAAGGCGTTGATATCGAGTGGGGCGGCGACTGGACCAACTTCAAGGACGGCCCGCACTGGCAACTGTCATGGGCAAAGTATCCCGCTTAACCCGAAAGGATCAGAAGATGTTTTTACCAGATCAAGAGCCCGTCAAGCCTACCCCGGGAGCACTCGTCAACCAGCCCTCGGCGGCCCCGATCAGAAAGTTGCAATTCGGCATCTGGGGCGGCATCATCGTCACCATGCTGATTGCCGGGATCACGGCCTATGACCAAGGGCTTGCCGCCATCTGGGTCCCGGTCATCACCTCCATGGCCGGAGCCTTGGGTGTCGTCATCCCGGCCTATCAGGCCCGCGAACGCGCATAAGGAACGGCCCAATGGTAGTCACAGTAAAGATCCGCGACTTCGTGGAGGACCTTGCGGAAAAGGTCCACAACTTGGGGTCTGATTCCATCAGGATCGCCCTTTCAAACACGGCACCAGCGTCAGAGTCGAGCAATCCAACCCTGACAGGAAACGGGATCTTGGCGAACGTCACCCAGATCTCCTACACCAACTATTCAGACACCCTGACTGTCGACCGGGTTCTGGATGGCGTGACATCTGTTGAATCGGCTGGCACCTACACCTTTGATGCGTCCGATTTCACCATTACCGCTTCTGGCGGGACGCTGGCGACGTGGCGCTACATCTACATCTTCAATGACACCCCAACATCTCCAGCCGACCCCTTGATCCTGATCATCGACAACGAGGCGTCGATCTCGATGAGCAACGCAGACTCCCGAACGATCACGTTCAACGCATCCGGAATCCTGACGCTGGTTTAACGCCGGCAACCACCAAAAGGAGAGACCAATGGCCATCCAATCCCAAGGCGCCAAGACCGGCGGCGCAACCATCGCGATTGCGTTAGGTGGTCTCTGATGGCTGACAATCTCACCGCCTTGGCAAACACGGGCGCTGGAACGGACGTTCTGGCAACCGATGAAATTGGCAGCGTCCATTACCCAAGAACCAAAGTCGGCTTTGGAGATGACGGCGCCTATGTTGATGTCAGCGCCACGAACCGCCTGCCCGTAACGTCGGACAGGCTGGAAAGCCTGATTGTTCTCATGTCTCGCATGGTCAAGATGATGGAGAGCATCGCCATCGTGGACAGCGCGCAGCGCCAGCGCGTCGTGGTGGACGCGGGAACAATAGGCGCTGTCACAACCGTTTCCGGTGTCACCACAGTATCAACTGTTTCTGCCGTCACCGCCGTCTCCAACATCATAGCCAATGCCGGCATGGACCGTGAGCAATACATCAACATCTCCAAACACGCAGTTGCGCTGGGCATTCGCTCGCGCTTGACCTTTGCATGAGGCTCCCAAATGCCAGCGTTGACATCAAACACCCTCACTCCGCAAGTTGACACGCCCGTTTGGGAATGGACCCGATTTGCCCCTGCTGTATCGTCGGCGCTTTCCTCGACATGCTCGGCGGACAACGGCAACTTCCTGCCTTCTGAACATGGGCGCTACATCTACTACATGATTTCGGCCACGCAGTTCTTCCGCTACGATACGTGGACTGACATGTTCCAGCAGTTGCAGTCGCCGCCGATTGCACCCGCTACCTTCAGCGCGATGAAGTTTGCCGGGGCGCTTGGTCCGGAGGATCGCGTCATTGCGGCGACTTCGACTACGTTGACCGTTGCGGCAATCAGCCAAGCGAGCATGGTCGGCTATGATGTGGTCATTGTGTCTGGTACTGGCGCGGGCCAGCGGCGCACGATCACTGCTGCTGCGGAGCCGGTCGTCGCAGATAGCGGCATCGCCACCGCCGTCGCCAACGCTCTTGGCGGCATCACGCTGACAGACACGCTCAAGGCTTGGGGCGGTAATGCCTGGGCAGGATACACGCTGCGAGTGGCAAACACGCCTGCGAACAGCGCGGGCCAAATTCGCAGAATTATGTCAAACACCGCAACGGTGCTGACAATGGGCGATACGCTGCAGATGAACGACCCGTGGCACAATCCAGCGATCTTTGCCCCCGCTATTTCTGCCACGGCTGGCTCTCAGACGTTTTACTCCATCGAGTCGCAGGTTCTCACCGTCGATTCCGCTTGGGCCACCACGCCAGACACGACGTCGGTGTTTCGCATTCAGTCGGGAATGGTGCTTTGCGGCAGTTCGGCTGGCGCTCCGTTCTACACGCTCCAGGCTTACTGCATCCTTACGGACACCTGGTATATCCTGCCAGCCAACACCAACAACTATATCGCGGCGCTCACCGACTTTTCCATCGAGCGCACGACAGAGAACGCCTCGATCTGGGATCGCGGAAAAGCGACTGGCGGCAACAGCATCTCACTAATTGATGCCACTCGTGGCGTTGACGAGGCTGCGTGGAGCACGAACCAGTGGGCCGGGTATTGGGTCTTTATTTACTCTGGCGCCGCAGCAGGGCAGATCAGACAGATCGCCAGCAACACGGGCACGACGCTGACGTGGAGCAGCGCAGGCACTGCACCGGACGCGACAAGCCGATACCTGATCAGCGGATTTGACGCGGGAATTGCCACATCGGGCGCGGCCTCGACGATCACCGACAGCACGAAGGCTTGGACGACAAACCAGTGGACCAACTTCGTTGTCCGCATCCTGCACGGCACCGGGCGCGGGCAGACGCGCATAATCGCCAGCAACACGGCGACCGCGCTGACGGTCCAGCTTCCCTGGACGACAAACCCGGACAACACGTCTGTTTTTGCCATCCAAGCCAATCCCGATACTTTGTATTTTGTCTCGGGCGGTAACGCCGCGATCCTGATGCACAACATGGATTCGCAGGTTCCCACTTTCGGGCGGCAGATTGATTGGGGCATGGCTCGAAACGCTGCCGCGACTGTGGGAGGTCATCTGCCCGTCGCTATTGCATCGCTGTCCAACGTGACAACCACAGCGACCGTCACCACGGCGCACGCGCATCAATTCCGCGTCGGTGACCTCGTCACGGTGCGCGGCGCCACCGATGCAAACTACAACGTGACGGCCGTCGCCATCGCCACGGTAGCCTCTGCCACAACGTTCACCTACACGATGGCCGGAACGCCCGCATCGTCCACTCTTACCGGCGCTCAGTCCACCACGACGCTGACCGACCTGACGAAAAACTGGACGACGAACGAACACGCCGGCCGGCTCGTCTATATGAACACAGCAGCGATTACCGCCGCCTCTGGTTCTGCGACTGGTCAAGTGGTTCGCATCGCCAGCAACACCGCGACCACGCTGACCTTCGCTGCCACGGTCACTGCTCCAACGAACGGCGTCAGCCGCTACTCAATCGCTCGCGGCGATACCATCGGCACGCTGGATTTTGGCGTCGCGACCGGAACGCAATCCACCACTACCATTCAAGACACGGGGAAATCTTGGGCGGTGAACATCTGGGCTGGTCGCCGCGTGCGCGTTCTGACCTCGGGCGGTCCCATTGAGGCGATCATCGCGTCGAACACCAGCAACACGCTGACGGTCAGCACGATCACGCTTCCGGTGACTTTGGTAACGCAGTACGCGATCCTCGAAGGCAACGCCAAGGGTGTTGGCACGAATGCAAATTGGGCATTTGGCACGACGCTCCAATCATATCGTGGGCGGTATATGTGGATTGCCAGAGGCGGCGGCTTGTATGGTTTTGAGCGCGTAGACCTGACAACGGACAGGATCTCGGCGATCAACACCGCGCCGCTCTCCGAAACTCTGTCAACCGGCACGATGACTGCCTACGATGGCATGGACCGCATCTATTTCCACAAGGACGCCACTCAGCGTGTCATGTCGCTTGATGTCGTGACTGGAAAGATCAACGGCGCTTCCATGTATCCCTACGTCGCCCCAACGGCGATCATCGGCAACCGCATGGAGATTTTCACGACAAAAGATGGGCTGAAATACCTGTGGCTTAACAGAGCCTCATTTCAGGAATGCTTCCGCACCCTTCTGTTCTGGTAATGCCATGCTGCGCCCGCAATGGCTGAGTGACCGGATATGCTGACGCACTGGCTTCTCACTGGCACCATCGGTAAGGCATCCGGCGCGGTCCAACTGACCGCACCGGTCACGAGCTACTCGACCACCGCGCCCGTTCCCGGGGTGACAGCGGGCGGTATTCTCCAAGCCCCCCTGACTTCGTTCGATCTGAACGCGATCGCTCCGGTCATCACAGCCGCCGCGCCAATCAACATTCCTGTAACGAGCTTCTCTGCATCACTGCCAGCGCCGGTCATCACATCAGCCGGGATCCTTTCAGCACCGGTCACAAGCTACTCGATCACCGCGCCGTCTCCCTCTATTGCGGCGTCCGGATCTGTTGCCGTCCCGCTCGCCACGATTGATCTGACCCTGATCGCGCCGATCATCACTGGCGCCGCCGCGCCAATAAACATCCCGCTCACAAGTTTTTCAGCCTCACTGCCAGCGCCCGCCATCAACGTGACAGGCTTTGTCACCTTCCCGGCGTCATCCTATTCGGTCTCCTTCTTTGCCCCGACGATTCAGTTTCCGGACGGGGTTGGGCGATCGGCCAGCCCGGCTGCCAGCCCCAATAACGCAATCATCTCGACCAGTAGCGTTCGAGGTGGGTCAATCCTGAATAATAGCCCGCGCTCTGCAAGGCGTGTAAACTGAGCCATATGAAAGGGGCACACCATGTCGTCTGTAATAGAGACCTTCACGATCAAGCGTGGCGACACGTCTCCGACCCTTCAATATGAGCTAAGTCCGACTCCAAACCTGACCGGCGCGACCGTCGTTTTGAACATGAAAACCACGTCTGGGACCGCGACGATCACGCGGGCGGCGGTGGATGTTGTTGGCGATGCAACGGACGGCATTGTCGAGTATGAGTGGATATCGGCAGACACGGACACGGTCGGCGTCTACAACGCGGAGTTTGAGGTCACCTATTCAAACGGCAAGATCGAGACCTTCCCGAATGACGGTTACATCCGGGTCAAGGTGTACGCGGATCTGGGATGATTTTGATGTCTGGGTGATTCCAGTTTTTTCGTATATGCTTCCGGTCAAGCAAAAAGGTGAGGGCTACTGAGGTGAAACTTGTAAACAGAAGTCTGATGACCCCCGGCGGCAATCCGACGCGCCCAAAGGTCAAGCCCAAAGGCGTCGTCACGACACCGCCCACGCCGCCTATCAGGACACCGGCGAGCACCGCCGCCCCTGCAACAACAACTCCTTCTACAGGGGCACCCGCCACAGCCACCACCCCGACACAGGCAACGCCGCCAGCAGCCGCACCAGCCGCAGCCCCGGCAGCCGCACAGCCGACCGGACTCGGCGCCCCAGCGGGAACCTTTGGAGGCGATCCGAACGACCCGAACAACCCTCAATACGACGGGCGGGCCGACAGCACCTATGACCGGGTCAATGAGTATTCGAGCAAAGATAGCTTGATGATGCAGAATGCCGCCAACAAGGGGCTGGCAACGGCAGCATCGCGCGGGCTTCTCAACAGCTCCATGGCGGCTGGCGCGGCGCAAGCGGCAACGTTGGATTATGTGGTTCCAATCGCCAGCCAGGACGCGCAGCAGTCATTTCAGAAGAACCTGAGCGGGCTTGGGACGCGGCAAAACCTGCTTCTGGAAGGGTTCAACCGGGAAACCCAAGAGCGGATTCTGGGTGCAGAGCAAAGGTTTCAGGGTAGTCAGAACCAGCTCGATCGCGCTCAGGAGCTGACCGTTCAGGGCAGGGCCCAGACCTTCGAGGAACGGATGACCAACGCGCAGAACAGTTTCACCGCAAACCAGAACCAGCTTGATCGCCTATTCAAGGCCGACGAGTCCGCTGATGACAGGGCGTTTCAGGAAGCACAGGCACAGTTGAACCGCCAGTTGCAAAGGTCTCTTGCGCGGAGAGACGATGCAGGTGCCGACCGGAACGCCGTGAACACCATGATCGGCAACGCCTTCTCGAGCTACAACACGATGGTTTCAAACATTCTGGCGAACCCCAACCTGACCGCCGCTGAGCGGAGAAGCCAGATCAAGGCGGCGCAGGATCTGGTCAAGACGCAGGTCAACTATGCCGAGGACCTGTACGACACAGCTTTTGATTGGCCGGCAAACCCTTGGGCTGGATCTGGCGGCGGCGGCGGGCGTGACAACACGACCACATCCCCCCGAACGACGAGGAATTGAGCATCAGATGACGAGAGCATCAATCAGGACCATGACGTTCAGTGACATCCCGTCGCTGGCCGCCCTGCTTGGTGATGCCCATCGCCGGTCTGATTATGGCCGTTTTGGCCCCTATGATGAGCAGCGGGGCAAGGCTTTCTTCGTGCAGTGCATGCAGCGCAACGGCGCAAAGACCAGCGGCGGGACCTTCTGCGCCGTGGCTGACCGTGGCGGAGATGTCGAGGCGTTCATCATAGGGATCCTGCAGCCGATTTATCACGTCATGGACGTACTCGAGGCGACAGATCTTTTGTGGTATGCGCGAGACAACGCACATGCGCAGTCTGGGGCACGATTGCTGCGCGCGATGCACAAGTGGGCAGTGTCATGTCCGGATGTGAGGCTGATCAGGCAGGCAAACACGAACGCGATCGTGGATCCTTCTCGGTCTAAGGCTCTGCTCAAGCGGGCAAAGATGACGGAGACGGGTTTTGTGTATGAACGGGAGATCTTGAAATGAGCGGTCTTGTCAGCGGGATCAAGAAGGTGTTCCGCAAGGTGGGCGACTTCGTCAAGAAGATCGGTCCAGTCGCGATCATCGCCGGGGTTGCCTTCCTGACCGGCGGCTTTGGACTTGTCGCTGGCGCTGGTGCCGGGACCGCAGCTACTGGCGCCGCCGCAGGAGGTGGCGGCCTCTTTGGCAGCGTCGGGTCTTGGGTCTCGAACCTGTTCGGCGGGGGTGCGGCGGCCGGGGCCACAGGTGCAGCCACCGCAGCAACGGGCGCGACTGCAGCAACGGGCACCGGCCTGGGCGGCTTCCTGTCCAATCTGGGCAGCAATGCCATGATCGGAAGCGCGGTGCAGGGCGCGGCTCAGGGCTATTTCACCGGGCAGGCTCAGGAGGCGGAGGAGCAGTCTCGGATTGACGAGGAAAACCGCCTCAAGGCCAGCTACGAGGGCGCGGGCGAAGCAATGATGTTCGGCTCGTCGTCACCGATGACAGGGAAAACCGGGCTTGGCGCACCAGCTCGCAACGGATCCGCCCCAATGGCGCGCGGGCCGGCCGAGACCGCAAGGATGGCAAGCTCTGCATCGGCAGCAGCCCCGGCCGCAATGGCTCAGCCGACAGCGCCCATGGCCAATCCCGCCGGGCGTCCAGCCGTCAGGCCAGCATCAGAACAGCCGCGCCGCCCACGGGTCCGCTATGACCGTGAATCGCAGGCGATCGTCTACTCATAAGGAGAACACCTATGGCCGGTCTTGGAATGGCAATGCAGCAACCGATGGCGCCAGCAGCGGCCCCGGCTCCCGGCCCAGCCGCGCCTATGGCAGCCGCGCCACAGCCTGAGATGTCGATGGGGACCGAGGCGGCCAGCCCCGAAGAACAAGAGATGTACGACAAGTTTGTGAGCATGTCTTTCTTGGCTCTCTACGACAAGAAGATGATGCCGAAGACCCTCGATATGTTGCGCGCCCCGGGCGGCGCGATCGAGGACAAGGTCGGGCAGGTTGTCGCGGGGATCACGCAGCGGGTTTACGACTCGGCCAAGGAGAGTGGCGTTGAGCTTCCCGGCGATGTGGTCATGAACGCCGTGATCGAGATCGTCGAGGCGGTGGTGGAGCTGGCGGAGAAATCCAAGGTCGCGGAGTTCGACCAAGCCATGATCGACAAGAGCTATTATGCCGCCATGGATCTGATCGGGCAGCAGGCTGCGGCGCAGGGTCTTTATGGCGATGACATGAAGGCCCAGGACGCAGCGGCTCTGCAGCAGATGAGCCAGTCTGGCGAGCTGCAGGCAATGACAGGGGATGTGTCAGCACAGACTGACGAGATGGCAACCGCGCCGCCACCAGCCGCGCCAGCAGGGATGTAACTTCGATGGCAGGACTTGGACTCATTCTGGCGGGCGCGGCAGGGGGCATGGGCGGCCAGATGGTTGAGAACGCCCGCATGAAGCGCGAGGAAGCCCTTCGCGCGCAGGAGCGGAAATGGCAACTGCAGGACCGTCAGCAGGACCGGGATTGGCAGAACGCCGATTACCAGCGCGGCATTGACCGTCAGGACCAGCTCACATCCGACGTTTCCAACGTCTACGAAAGCCTTTTCGGGACCGAGAGCGGGGGCAACTTCAACGCGGCCAACTCAGAAGGCTATGTTGGGCGCAGCCAGTTTGGTCAGGGCCGGTTGGATGATTGGGCCAGCGCCAATGGGGCGCCTCGTATTTCCATCGACCAGTTTCGGGCTAATCCGGATCTGCAGGTGGAGGTCGAGCAATGGCACTTCCAAGACATCAACGACTTCATCGACCGCAACAACCTTGAGGAACGCTTTGCTGGCCAGACGATCAACGGGGTTCCGATCACGCGATCTGGCATGATCGCGATGGCCCATCTTGGCGGTCAGGGCGGAATGAGAAACTTCCTCGAGAGCAACGGGGAGTACGATCCGGCCGATTCCAATGGCACCAATCTCTCCGACTATGCGCGCACGCACGGTGGCCTCTCAACGGACATGAGTGCGGTCTTCGATGTTCTTGCAAACCCGGATGTTCCGGAATCTGTCCGGGACGATATCCGCACCGGCCTTGGAATCGGGGTGCAGCCAGATGAGGGCGTCACCAATCCTTTCTGGCGCGACAACGGCGACGGCACGAAAACCCGCATGGGGACCAACTCACGGGGCCAGACTGTCGAGGTCATGGGGGTCGACGGAAAGCCGGTGATCGAGACCAACACGCCATCAGCGTCCGATCGCGCGGATGAGGATCCGGCAGACCTGAAATCCACCACGCTGACAAGGATTGAGAACCTTCCGGCTGTGATGCTTCCAAGCAGCCCCGGGCGAGATCCGCAGCCAGATCCGAACCTCATTGCAGTTGTCGCGGAAGAAGTTCTGCGCCTGATGACCGAGGAGAACCTGAGCGAGACGGCTGCCTATGCCAAGGCGATTGGCGGCATGCAGTTTGACACGGTCGAGACGCGCCCGGCTGAGAGCGGCTGGATCAGCGACACCCCAGCTCAAACTGCTCAGCGGTTCACAGGGACGTTCAACTATGACGGCCAGACCGAGGAAGACCGTCGGGCTGCATCAACCGCAGATTCGCCGCTTCCTGCAGATCCGGCGGCGCCGACTGGTCTTGGCGGGGCAGCAGGGACCGAGCCGACAAGGCAAGCACAGCCCCTCCCAACAAACAGGGATGATCTTGTGACGGGACAGGTCTATACGTTCAGGAGAGATGGCCAGACCATCACAGCGCGGTTCGATGGAACCAACCTCGTCGCAATGGAGTGATTTATGGCTGAGCGGATATTCTCTCTGGATGACGTTTACGGGACGACATCCGCGCAACCAAAGACCTTCTCCCTTGATGAAGTGTACGGCAGCCCGTCGAACCGGTCAGAGCCGACGCGCACGCCCCCGGCCCTGCCGCAAGAGACGCCCAGCCCGGCGATCAGAAGCACGCAGATTCCAGACCCGGTGATCCCGGCCGATTCCACGCAGTCTCCGTTTGGCGTGAACGGCCTCGTCACGCGCCCGTCGACTCGAGGGGGTGACGCGACACCGATGATGCCGCAGGACAGCCCGGCCCCGATGGGGCTTGGCGTCCAGATGGGCGATCGCAACGCCCGCGCCGCGCAAGCCATGATCGAGCAGCGGGTTCGGACGCTCAACGACCTGCGCGCCCAGATGGGGCGGCCCGGGGTCTCGCCATCCAGTCTTGAGATCATGCAGGGGCAGGCGGCCCAGCTCGAGGCGGAGATCGCGGATCTGCAAAGCAAGCTGTCCGAGGGTGCGGCCTTGACCGGCCCGGGATCCATGCGACCGCCAGAGGCCGACATCCGCCAGCAGGCAGCGCAGTTTCCGCGCGCGGTCGGACCAGCAGGATCCCCGGGCCCCACGGCAGCACCAGCGCCACAGCCAGCCCCAGCCACCGGCCTTGGGACGGCCGCCTATAGCGGGCCTGACATGCTGCCCGTCATGTCCGCCATGCCGTTCCCGATCGTCGGTGAGGGCCTGCGGAACGTCACCCAGCCGCGCCCCGAGGTGGTCGACCGCAGCCTTGAGGCGCGAAACGAGGCGCTGGGCCAGACCGAGGGACGGCCGCTGCAGCCTGTATCCGAGGGCCTTGGCGCCGCGCTCTTGCCGCCGTCCCGGGCTGGCGCAATCAGCCAAACGGCCGAGCAGTTGGTTCCGGACAATCCCGACAACCCGGAGGGAACGGCGCTAGGCCGGGCTTGGACGCGCGGTATTCTGCGCGCCCGCTCGACACTCCCGGCACTGCAGTTTTCATTGGGCGTAAGATCGTTCAACGATGCAGCCATCGGCCCCGAGGGGATTCTTGCAGACATCTATCAGGGCATTACCGGATCGCCGCCAGAGGGCAGGTCATTCACTGATCCGCAAGAGATGATCATATACCTCTACGAGCAGGGCTTCCCGGCATCGAGCGTTGAAACCGTACTTCAAGACTTCGATACCCGCATAGTTTACGCCAGAGGGGCGGAGGCCGATCCAGAATACCGTCAATGGCTCGAGGAACGGGCGGTTCAACATCAGGCTCTGATCGACCGCGCGTCAGACATTCCGTTCTCCCCTGCAGGCCAGAGGTTGCAGCGCCTGTTCGCGGAGGATGACGACACTTGGGGTGCTACGCTCAGCACGATCGCGGCCAACCCACTTGATTTCACCATCTTCATGTCGGAAGTCGCGGCAGAATCCCTTCCGGTTCTGGCCGCAACGACCGCAGTCACAGTCGCCACAAGAAGTCCGGCGGCAGGGGTGGCCGCGCTTACAGCCGGATCAATGGCCCAGGAATACGGGTCCTCGTTCAACGAGATGCTGCAGGAGAACAACGTCAGCCTCGAAACCCCTGCGGATGCGAGGGCTGCACTCGAAAACCCGGAATTGATTGCTGATGCAAATCGCAGAGGGCTCTTGAGAAGCCTCGTGATTTCAGCGGCGGAGGCTTTGGGGCAAGGGGTCGCCGCCCGTGCGCTGTTCAAGTCAGAGCTTGGCGATGCTGTTTTCAACACGTTCGTTCAGGCCCTGACCGGAGGCGGCGGCGAAGCAGCGGCGAGGGTTGTGACGGGGCAAGAGTTCAGCCCGCGCGAGGTCATCATGGAGGCGCTGGCAGAAGCCATAACTGCGCCGATCGAATGGGGCAACGCGGTCTATGCTGGCGAGAGGGATCGTCGCAATCAGGATCGCCTTGGCGGCGGCCCTGCAGGCGGCCCCCGCCTGACGCCAGAGGAACAGGCCAATCCTGTAGTCCCGAACGATGTGATGGAGACCGGCTTGGCGGCGCTCGATGCGATCGAGTCCGGGCAACCCCTGCCGCCCAAGTCAGGGCTGGGCACGGCTGCGCAGACAGTTGAAGCGCCCGCCCCCGTCAACGTCCCGACCGGCGCCGTTGATCTCGATGTCCTCTATGGCCCGGCCGGTGGGCCTGCCCCTGAAACCCCTGCAGCGGAGACGCCAAGTGCGCCAGAAGCGCCGACCACAGGAACGACCACCACGACTGCCCCGGCCGAGGCCCCGGTAACAGCACCAGCGCAAGAGAGCCGCCCGGTCAACCCGGATCGCGTCACCACGATCGACACGCCTGACAATGACCCCGTCGACGTTGAGACGATGGTGGTCGAGGCAGACAGCCTTCTCACGTCCGATCAGGAAGGCTATCCGCCGGAGCTGCAGCCGCGCGACCGCGACCGCGCCGCGTCTCAAGCCCAGATCGAGAGAATCGCCAACCAGCCCAACCCGCGCCGCCTCGACCAGTCTCCCGAAACCGACCGTGGATCCCCGATCACCGGCATGGACGGCCGCGTGATTGAATCCGGCAATGGCCGGGTCATCGGCTTGCGCCGGGCCTACGAGCGCGGCACGGCTGAGGAATACCGGGCCTATGTGCAGGAGCGGTATCCGGAAGCGGCTGGGATGAAGAACCCGGTCATCATCCGTCGCCGGGTCACCGACGTTGCGAGCAACTTCACCACCGCGTCCAACACGCCGGCAACCTTGGCCATGTCCGCATCCGAGAACGCGCGGTCCGACGCGAGCCTGATCGACCGCAGCGTGATCGACCTTTACCGTGGCGGCGGCATGTCCAGCACGAGCAACCGCGACATGATCCGCGCCTTCATCGGGAAACTGCCCCAGACCGCGCAAGGTGCGCTGGTCACCAAAGAGGGCGGCTTGACTGTCGAGGGCCAGCGGCGCTTCCAGACTGCGCTGTTTTACCGGGCTTATGGTGACGAAAAGCTCTTGTCGCGCATGTCGGAGTCCCTGAACGACGACATCAAGTCAATCACCGGCGCCATGACGGAAGCCGCTGGTCGCGTCGTCCAGCTCAAGGCAGCAATCGAGGCAGGCGAGGTGGATCCTTCAATGGACATCACGCCGCAGATCATCAGCGCGGCGCAGAACATTGCTGACTTCCGGACCCGTGACGAGGATCTGAAAGGGGCCCGCGCGCAGATCGACGCCTTCGCCACTCCGCTTGACCCGATCGCGGAGCTGGTTCAGGACGCCTTTTTCAACCCGGCCGGCACGCGCATGGTCAGCAAGGGTCGGATGCAGGAGTTCCTCGAGGCATATGTCGACGAGGCCATGAAGGAACGCATTGACCAAGGCAACCTGCCTGGGGTCGAGCCAAAACCAATCCGGACACCACAGGAGATCGTGAATGAAATCACCGCAGACGAAGAAGCCGCAGCCCCAAGTCTCTTCGGCGGCGGCGCAGGGGGCGGCCGCCCGGGCAATGCTCAAGGTGGGCAAGCGGCACAACGACCGGGAAATGATGGCGGCCGCCCGCAAGCTGGACCTGAAACTGCGCCAGAAGAAACCGGCACCGAGCCCGTAACGCCGCCCGCGCCGGCCCCACAGCCGCCCGAGGCGCCCGCGCCCGCACCGACACCACCCAAGGCGGAGAAGCCCGCTCCTGCGCCAGCCCAGCGCCCGGCAGCGCCACGCCCGGCCGCCAAGCCTGCCGTCAAGCAACCACTCCTGAGCCCGGAGAAGCAGGCGGAGGCTGATGACTTGGCCGCGCAGATTGATGAGGCGCTGCGGACGCAACTCAATGCTGGCCTCGACCCAAAGATCTTCATGCTGACGGTTCGCTTGGGAGAGCTATACGTCGAGGGCGGCCTTCGCCGGTTCCGCGAATATGCGATCTCCATTGCGGACAAGTTGAAGCGTCCGCTCGCAGAGCTTTCTCGGATGCTGCGCGACTCCTACAACTCGATCCGTGGCGAGATGGAGGTTCAGGGCGAGTCCATTGCCGACATGGACGATGACCGCGCCGTCATGCAGGAGATGGCCCGCCTGATCCGCGAGGAGAAGGAGGCGGCCGAGGCACAGCCTGAGCCGGATCCCGAACCGGAGCCTGAGCCCGAACCGATGACGCCGGAAGCGTGGCGGGCGGCGATCACCGATGGTTTCTTGGCTGAGTTTCGCAAGGGGGTTGGGTTCAAGACGATCGTGGAGGCGCGGGCCCTTGTGAAGGACCTGACCGGGACCGCCTACAGCCCCGACATGGCGAAGGATCTCGAGGAGGCGATCGAGGTTGCCGTGGTGCTGCGGGCGCGCGAGCTGGTGGCCGAGGGCAACGAGGCTGGCCAGTCTGAGGCCGAGATCTACAGCGATATGATGGATCTGTACGAGTCCCAGCCGAAACTCGCCCAGCGCACATCGACCAGCATGCTCATGCAGGCTTATTCGACCCCGGCGCCGCTGGCCTATCTGGCATCGCGGCTGGGCAAGGCTGGCCCCAACAAGACCACATATGAGCCCACGGCCGGGAACGGGATGCTTCTGATGGAAGCCAACCCGGCCAAGGTCATCGCCAACGAGATGCAGGCGGAGCGGGTCGAGGGCTTGCGCCGCGTCCTGGGCGACAAGGCGAAGATCACCGAGGGCGATGCGATGACGCATGAGCCGGGATCCTACAGCCTGCTCTTGACCAACCCGCCGTTTGGCAAGGTGCGGAGCGACACCGGAATCGTGCAGACCTTCACCATGGGGGACGGCACCACCACCGAGATTGACCATGCGATCGTCATGAAGGGACTCGAGGGCTTGCCTGAAAACGGCATGGCCGTGCTGATCATCGGAGGCAAGAAGGAAACCGACATCGACGCCCGTAAGAAGGCATACCAGGGCGAGATGACCCGGCGCTTCTACAAGCAGCTCTATGACGGGTATTGGGTCTCTGAGCACTTCACGGTCGACGGCCGTCTGTATGAGCGGCAGGGGGCTGGCTGGCCCGTGGATGTGATCGTTATCGCGGGGAAGGGAAAAAACGCAACAAAACCCTATCCAACGAAGGTTCCGCCCCCTATCTATACGACGTGGCAAGAGTTGGGAGAGCGACTTGATGGAAAAAATACGCTGGACCCCAGAAGGGTCGATGCAGGGGATCGGGACGGTGGAGATACCGCGCCCGGTCAGACCGCTAACGCTGGAAAACTACCGGCTGGCCCTCGCGGCCAAGATCAATCGGATGGTCCGGGAGGCGGGGCCGGCGACGGCGGCACAGCTTCTCGCCCAGACGGTGGAGCGGGTGGACGGCCTGTCCGCAGCCCGGTGGCTGGAACAGGTGGGGGAGCTGATGTCGGAGGAGTCCGAGACCCTGCAGGAACGAGCGGGAGTGTTCAGCCAGATGTGGCCGATCCAGCCCGACCAGATCAAACCGGACAAGAGGATGGATCTGGAGGTGGGACCGAACCCGGAACCGGAGAGGCTGATCGAGTTCCTGGGTCGGGTGTACCACGGCCTGACCTAGACCGGCAAAACCTCGAGGTCGAAACAGTCTTTCAGGTTCAATACGAGCCGCGCTCCAAGGCGACATTCGCCGTTGGCACCCTTGTCCCGCGCAATATGCAGGCCGCCATGTCCCGCGCCCTTGATGCGCTCGAGGCGCGCGTGGGCGACATTGACGCCTTTGTGGCAAAGGAGCTCGGATATACGCTCGATGAGCTTCTTGGGTCCGCCGATCAGGCCGTGGGTGGCTACTTCTCCGCAGAACAGGTGGACGCCTTGGCGCTGGCGATCGACAACGTCTCCAAGGGGAAAGGTTTCATCATCGGGGACCAGACCGGCGTGGGCAAAGGCCGGTTCGTGGCAGCGATGCTGCGCTATGCGATGCTCAAGGGCCTGACCCCGGTTTTCATCACCAAGGACTCGGCGCTCTATTCGGACATGATCCGCGACATGCGCGACATCGGCATGCCGAAGATCCATGAGAGCGTCATGGTCACTAACCCGGATCTGCGCGGCAAGGACGCTGTCCCGCTCTCGTCTGAGCCGGAAGACAAGCTCTATTCCATGACGGCCAAGCCTCTGGGCAAGGCGATGACCACAATGCAGGCCACGGGCCGCCTTCCTGATGGCCAGAAGATGCTGTTCACGACCTATAGCCAGATGCAGCAGGTCAAGGGCCGCGACACGGAGCGCATGAATGCCATGCGGGCTGTCGCTGGCAACGCCATGTTCGTTCTGGATGAGAGCCACGAGGCAGGCGGCGGGCGGCCGAACGATCGGGCCGACGACGACAAGGTTCCGCGCTCGGCTTTCATCCGGGAGCTTCTGCAAGGAGCCCAAGGCGTCGTCTACTCGAGCGCGACCTATGCCAAGAACCCCTATGTCATGTCCCTCTACAGCGCGACCGATCTGGCGCTGAGCGTCGGAAGCATTGACGATCTGGCCGACATGATTGTGAAGGGCGGGGTCCCGCTGCAGCAAGTCATCTCCAACATGCTTGTGGACTCGGGCCAGTATGCGCGGCGCGAGCGTTCATATGACGGGATCAAGATGGATCCCGAGATCTACATCACGGATAGGGCCTTGGCTGAACGCGGGGCTGGGGTGCTGCGCGCAATCCTGAATCTTGACATTGATGTCATGGAGGATGTTCGCAAGTCGTTCATCGACGGTATGAAACAGGAAGCGGAGGCCATGGCCGATGACCTGTCAACCGGCTCATCTGGACTGAAATCACAGGGCTTCGCGAGCGTCATGCACAACGTCGCCGCGCAGTTCCTCCTGGCCATCAAGGTTCCATCGGCCATCGAGGAGGCCATCGCTCTGTTCCGTGACGGGAAGAAGCCGATCATCGCCCTGTCCAACACCAATGCGTCAATCATGACCGAGCACATGGCGGCCGTCGGTGCGCGGGTCGGAGAGAAGTTCGATCTCCCGTTCAACGTCATTCTGGAACGATACCTTCGGCGGTTGCGGCGAGTGACCAGGAAGATCGACAAGGACACCAAGGAATACATCTACCTCACCGATGACGACATCATTGAGCACGGCGGCCAGCAGGCGCTTGACGCATTCGAGGAAGCTCGGCAGTTCGTCCTGAATGCGGATCTGGGCGGTCTGGCGGGGTCACCGATTGATGCGATCATGGATGGCCTGCGCGCGGCCGGGATCAATGTTGGTGAGATCACCGGGCGATCCATGATCATCGAGGACGGGATTATCACCAAGCGCGAGTCCTCCGGGGCTGGCAAGAAGCGCGTGATGAATGATTATAACTCCGGGGCTCTGGATGCGCTGGTCATCAACCGCTCCGGCTCGACCGGGTTCAGCATGCATGCGACCAACAAGCCGGGGAACGATGGCAAGCCGCGCCATATGATCATCCTGCAGGCCGAACCGAACATCGACCTTTTCATGCAGATGCTGGGCCGGATCCATCGCACGGGGCAGACACAGCTCCCAGGTTTTACCATCGGCATCTCGGATCTGTCTGTGGAGAAGCGACCGGCGGCTGTGCTCATGCGCAAGATGGCTTCGCTCAATGCAAATACTACCGCATCCAAGAAGGGCGCGGTCTCGCTCGACAACGTGACCGACTTCATCAACCAGTACGGCGACATCGTCGTTGCCAACTTCCTGCGGGAGAACCCGGTCTATTCGGCCATGGTCGACATCTGGCCGGGCGACAATAACACCGATATTGCCTCGAAGTTCACCGGGCGCTTGGTGTCGTTCCCGCCTGATCTGGTGGATGAGATCTACGACGAGATCGAGACCTCCTATAAGGACATGATCGACAACCTCGATCGCATGGGCATGAACGCGCTCGAGGCCAAGGTGCTCGAGCTGGACGCCAAGACGATCAACCAGACCGAGCTGGTCCCGGCCAGCGATGAAACCAGCCCGTTCGGACGCGCGGCCTTCATCGAGACGGTCGACGTGAAGAAGATTGGCCGCTCTTACACGGCCGAGCAGGTCAACGAGGAGGTTGCCCGCGCGCTGGATGGCAAGAGCGCGGATGCGTTCGTGACCGAACAGACCAAGACGCTGCGGGATGCGATGCCAGCTCAAGAGCAGGTTCTGAGGGACCGGCTGGCGGCTCAAGAGGAGCGCCTTGAGAAGGCTGAGACCGACAAGCAGAAGGACAAAGCCCAAGACGCGATCAACCGCACCATTGCGGACATCGGGGCTCAACAGCAGCGGCTCATGGACATCACGCGGATGCTTGGCGATCTGCGCCCCGGACGGCACGGCAGTATCACGGTGCAGGTCTCCGCCGACGAGGCAACCACCTATTCGGCTGTGGCTCTCGGTGTCGACATCACCAAGGCCAGCCGGCGCCCGACGGCCGCATCAGCGATGACCGTTCGGATTGCGGTGGCGGACGCCGCCAAGGAGATCCGCGTCCCGCTGTCGCGGCTCATGGGTGATATGCCTGACTACAGGTGGAACCCGTCTCCGGCGTTCACCCAATCCCAGATCATGCGGCAGTTTGATCTGGGTCAAACGGAGAGCCGCGAGACGCGCCAGATGATCACCGGCAACATCCCGGCCGGGTTCGCGCAGCTCGAGAGAGGGTTGATCACCTACTACACGGACAGCGATGGCAACCTGAAACAGGGTGTCCTCCTGCCTGCGAATTTTGATGCCGCCCGCGCGATGGCAGATCAGCCGGTCAGGTTCCCGGAGATCAGCATGGTCACGGAGTTCCTGCAGGGAAACCCGGGAAGCCGCGTCGTCACGGACGAGGACAATATCCTGCGCGTGTCGTTCATGCAGAGCGGTCAGTTTGCGGTGATTGTGACCGCGAAGGGCGGCAACAAGTATGTGAAAAACCGCGCTGTCATCGCGCTGGTGGGCGACTTCATGAAGCGCCAAGACAAGATCTGGCGCAAGGACATGAGCCGGGCCGATCTTGAGCGGGTCTTGAAGATCTATGCCGACAACCTGGGAACGGAATACGAGACCAACGTCGACAAGAACGAGGCGCGCGCCATCACCGGCGAGACCCTGCCCGACATCCCGTCGCGGGACGGCCAGGAGCGGGCGCGGTTCTCCAAAGCAAAAGGTCCGACCGACACAGCCACCAATCTCTCCAAGCGCGCACAGCGCGAGCAGTTGGGCGGAGGTTTGGAGGTGGAGCGGCCCGCCACCCCGTTTGACAAGATCAAGGCCCGCTCGATCGCGCTGAACCTCAAGAAAGAGGCTTCCAAGCTGGGCCTGCCCGATATTGACGTGGATGTGGTCGAGAAGCTGTTTGGCGTTCTGGGGGACGGCACCACCATAGAGGCTGATGGGGCGTTCTTTAGCGGCATGATCACCGTGGCGCTGGACACCGAGACCAGCGGCGTCAACCCGTCGGCCATTGGCACCCTGCGGCATGAGGTCATCCATGCGCTGCGGTCATCTCGGCTTTGGAGCGGATCTCCCTATGGTCTATTCCGCAAGGCTGAGTGGGATGCCCTTGAGAGGTGGGCCTTGGGGCAGACAGATCTGCTTGCGGAACAGCGTCGAGAATATGGCGGGATGGGGCTGACCGAGGAACAGATCCTCGAGGAGGTCATTGCGGAGGGATTTGCGCGGTGGGTCGCGGGGCAAAAGCAGACCGGGTTTGTCCGGTCGGCGTTCGAGCGCATCATGTCGCTGATCGAGGCGTTCCGGTCGGCGCTGCGCGGCGAGGGCTTCACCACCGCGGAATCGGTTCTCTCCAAGATCAACGCTGGGGCGGTGGGGCGGCGTGGCCAACAGATGACCGCCGAAACGGCTGGCGGCGTTCGGTATATGTTTGCGGGAGAGAGGGCATCGAGAAACCTTGATAAGGCGGGCGAGGGTGGTCGCAAGATCATGCTCGCAGACGCGAAGAAGATGGAGAAGAACGGCGCGACCCGTGACGAGATCATCGCCAAGACCGGATGGTTCAAGGGCGCTGATGGGAAGTGGCGGTTTGAGATCAACGATATTGGCTCTGCCATCAAGCCGGATGCCATGCTTGAATTGCGAGGAAACTTCCAAGCTGACCCGTGGGCGGTAAACACCGATTACATGGCAAAGCTCGAGGACATCCTTGACCATCCGGAGCTATATGATGCCTTCCCAATTCTTGGGGCTAAAACGATAGATGTTGCCCTCGATCGAAGATTGAAGGGGCCAACACGGGGCGCGTTCTACAAGGCTACCCCACTCAATCGCGCAAGGATTACCCTCAACCCATCTCTGACCGCAGACGAGATCAGGGATGTGATCCTGCATGAGCTGCAGCACTCCGTTCAAAACATAGAAGGCTTCCAGACCGGCGGAAACATTGAGGGTGGCCGATCGGCCGCTTTGGTTGCCAAGACCGGCCTGACGCCTGAGCAGGTTTACGTTCGCTTGGCTGGCGAGGTTGAGGCGCGGAATGTTCAGCGCCGCCAGGACTTCACGGAAGGGCAGCGCGGCCAGATCCCGCCATGGATGACCGAGGACGTGGCCCCCGATCAGCAGATCCTTGAATCGATGGGCGGGCCCTCGATGTCGATCTCCGAACGGGCGGCCGAGGTTCGCTTTGCCAAGGCACAGCGCGGGGCCAACCGGGTCGCAAGCGCGATGGTGGGACAGCCCGTCACGTCCGGGGTGACCATGCAGACGCCGGTCAAGCACCGCAAAGAGTCGTTCCTGCGCACCGTGATGACGCAGCCCATAGATGCCGCTTTCCGGATCCCGTTCATGGCCGTCGGTGGCCTCGATCAGTACGGCCGCTGGAATTATGGCAAGGCGGCCGAGAAGGTGATCCGCAATCTGGTTGTCGAGCAGAAGATGGGCTTCATGAGCCCGCTGGTGGAGCGCGTGCGCGCCGGTATCGTCGACAGGTACGGACTGCCAGAGGAATACGTCGAGAGGGACCGGCGGCGCGGCGTTGACGAGGCCATCCTGACGGCAGAGGGCAAGGAGCACATCGACGCCATCGCCAAGGCAAACCTGAGCGTTGATGAGCTGAAAACCCTGCAGGCGATCATGACTGGCGAGGAGCTTCCAAGCGCGACGATGGAGAACCTTTCCGAGCCGATCCGCAAAGCGATCGACCAGATGGGGCTTGAGGCGGTCGAGCTTGGTCTGATCTCACGGGAATCCTACGAGCGCAACAAGGGCAAGTACCTGCACCGGGTCTACGCAAAGGGCGAGGAGGACGTGGGATCCCTTGAGGCGATGGTGCGGGCTCTTGGCAGATCCCGGCGCCGCAGGATCGTGGGAGACCAGTTCAAGGGACGCGGCATATTCAAAGAGGTCGCGATCGAGCGTATTTTCAAGGACAACGAGGCGTTCCTTGGCGCGCGGCGCGGCAAGCCCCAAGTCGGGGAGATGATCCGAGTCCTCGAGGTGCGGTCTACGTCCAACATTGACCCGCTGACCGGGATGGAATCCCCAAGCGGCAGGATGGTGCGTCGGGTGTACCTACCGGCCGATCAGCAGATCCCGGCCTCGATCGACAACTACGATGACCGGGGCACGTTCGAGGTGCGCGGAGAGAACAACGGAAAGGTCACGCTCTGGCGCGACTTTACCAAGGCTGAGCGGGCGAAAATGGGGGAGATCCTTGACGCCCGCTACACGATCGCCAAGACGTACCAGCTCATGGCCCACGATCTGGCCACGGGCCGGTTCTTTGCGGACATCGCCAAGAATGAGCAGTGGGCCACCAAGAAGCCACCGGCCGATGCAAAAGTTGACGAGAACCCCGAGCGCCGTGGGTTCCTGAGCCGCATCTTCATCAACACCGACCTCGAGTGGGTGAAGGTCCCTGACGCGAAGATCGCCAAGTCCCAAGCGGCCCGCTATGGGGCGCTGGCCGGCATGTATGTGCGGGCCGATATCTGGCGCGACATGGAGGAGCTGCGGCAACTGCAAAGCCCATTTTTCTATCAGAAGATCCTGACGCAGTGGAAGCTGAACAAGACCGCCCGCAACCCGGTTGTCCACATGAACAACATGATGTCCAACTGGATGTTCATGGACATGGCGGACGTTCGCACTGAGGACCTGTTTGCCGGGGTCGCATCCTACATAAGGGGCGATGCTGACTATCAGGAGGCCGCCCAGGCTGGGGCTTTCGGCGCTGACTTCGTGACATCGGAGATCCGCGACAACGTCCTGCAGCCCCTCCTGCAGCAGATCGCTGACGAGATGCGCGGCGGAAAGGGCGGCCTTGAGGGAGAGTTTGGCAAGATCGGCCTTGTCATGGACAAGATCGTCGGGGCGTTGAAGGCCGTCGACGGCGGGATGCTGAGAGCCTACCAGCTCGAAGATCAGTTATTCCGCATGGCGCTGTACCTGCGCCGTCGCAAGCAGGGCGCGACCATCGACGAGGCGGCGATCGAGGCCAGGGACCAGTTCCTGAACTACGACATCCGCGCGCCGTGGATCAACGTCGCCCGCACGACGGTCTTGCCGTTCATCGGCTATACCTACCGCGCCATCCCGAAGATCGCCCAGACCATGGCAGAGCGGCCGTGGAAGATCGCCAAGTACATCATCATCACCCAAGCCCTGAACACGCTGGCCTATGCAGTTGCGCCGTCCGATGACGACGAGGAAGATGAGCGCAACAGCATGCGCGAAGACCAGCAGGGCAAGACTTGGATCGGCGTCCCCTTCACCGACATAGGCTTGCCGCGCATGATGCGGATGCCATGGCTGCAGGACGAAATGCCGGTGTTCCTTGATGTGCGGCGCTGGATCCCGGCGGGAGATGTGTTTGACCTGCAGGGAGACATCCCGTCATGGCTGCAGGTCGGCGGCCCGCTGATGATCGGGATGGAGCTATACTTGAACAAGACGGCCTTCACCGGCGAGGAGATTTTCAACCCGCTGACGGACACGTTCTCCGAGCGCATGGCGGCGCGCGCCGATTACCTCTGGAAATCCTACATGCCGTCGGCGGTCTGGATCCCCAACTCTTGGTATCAGGAGCAGCTTTTGCGGGCCGTGATGGGTGACGCTCGCCAGTGGAACAGCAACGCGCCTTATGATCCCGGCGCCGCTTTGCTCAACTCTTTTGGGGTGAAGCTCAAGCCGCAGGATGTGGAGACGGGGTTTGTTTCCTGGCAGATCGAGTTTGACCGCATCAATCGTGAGCTGGACGCCAAGGAGCGGTCTCTTGTGAGGCAGTTTGAGCGGAACATGATCGACGAGCGTGCGCTGGACCGGGCCGTGGATCGCATCAACGGGCAGCGGGACCGGCTCTACGAGCGCCAGATGGACATCATGCCGGAATGAGAAAGGCCGGGCGCTATGCCCGGCCCCTTCATTTCAGACCCTTCCCGAAGTTGAACTTCGTCGTGTTCCATCGTTGAGGTCGGGCGTTCTCTCGTCGCTGCAGGGCTGTTGCGTCAGCATCACTCATGATGCCGCCGTTCTGCTTGAGCTTGGCGGATGTCGGCATGACCTTAGCCGAGAGCGGTTTCAGGAGATCGGAGAGCGGGGGCAGGGGTTCATCTTTCATGGGTCACTCCAGTTTCATCGAGGTCTGGGCGCGCGCGGCGGCGAGGCGTTCGGCTGCGCTGGGCCGCTTTGGTGCGTCGTCATCCACAGGTTCACCCACAGGCTCGGCGGGCTTTTCCTTCGCTTCCTTCTTGGGGGCTTTCTCGGGTTCCGGCGTGGGTTCGATGACCTGACCCTTGATCGCGCCGTCTTCCATCACGATGCCGATCTCGCCGCTCGAGTCGACGCGCTCGATCCAGATCTGATAATCCTGATCGGCGCACATCTGGCGCATGATCTCGAGGGCGTCATCGTCCAACAGGGACCCGTCGCGGACGCGCAGGACGCGCAGCTTGGGGTTCATGGCGATGGCCAAAGCGACCGACGCGCGGAGCTGCATGGCATCGCTCACTTGCTCGAACGGGATTCCATCCAGCGTCACGCGGTCATCCACGATCGCCAGACCTTCCACCGGGATCTGGGCCTCCTTGATCGCAGCGATCGCGGCGGCCTTGCGCGCCTCGACCTTCGCAGTCAACTGAGCCGACATGGATTCAGCGTGCTTGGCAACTCCATCCTGACGTTCAGCCTCGGCGGCCTTCGTCACCATGGCGTTCACCTGTTGTGCGCCGGCGATCTTCTCCTGCAGGGGGCTGGTGTCGACCCTCTCTGTCACCGTCTCCTCGATCTCGGTCACGCTATTCGTGGCGAAGGTCAGGACCTCCTCGGCCGCCTCGATCTGTTGCTTGAGCGTGGCAACGCGCCGTTCGGCATCGTCACGGTTGTTCTTTGCAATCGTTAGCAGCCGCGCCGTTTCTTCGACCTTGTTGTTGTGGCGCTGAGCCTCGATCAGGTCGTTCATGGCCTTGGAAACGTCTACAGGCTCCGGAATCACCTCCGGCAACTGGCCGCGAAGGGTGCTTTCCACCTCTCTGGCCGTCTTGGCGGTACGATTCCAGTCGCGCCGCTCCTCGAGGTCGATCTTGTTATATTTGTCGGCGGCGGCAAAGTCGAAGCTCGCCACCAGCCCTTGCAGGGACCGGACCTGATCGACCGGGTTCAGACGCAGGAAGGCCAGCGGATCGAAGGTGAACCGGCCCAGCAGGTCGTCAAGGCGGCTCTGCGGCTTGTCGTAGCGCGCGCCGTCCGGGGTCGTCAGTTTCAAGGACGTGGTGTAGGTCCCGTCATCCTGCGCGATGAATTTCCGCTCGACCTTCATGTCGCCAAGGTCGACGGTCACGGATGCGTGGGACTCGCCCGTGCGGATCGGTGATGACTGGATGTTCTCGGTCCCGCCCAGCGCCCACCAGATCGCGTCAAGGACGGAGGTCTTGCCCTGACCGTTCTTCCCGGTGATCTCGACCAGCCCGGTATCGGGTTTGATCTGGATCACTTTCAGGCGCTTCAGGTTCTCTGCATAGAGTTCGATGATTTTCATGGGTTTCGCCCTTGTTGATGAAAAAGTCCGGCCCGGTCAGGGAGGATTAACCGGGCCGGCAGTTTAGGACGACCGGGAGGACTGGCCGCCCTATTCCTTAAAGCTGCCGGAGCTGCTGGATCAGAGCATCGCTCTCGGCCAGCGTCTCGTGAATCCTTTGGACGCGCAGGCGCATTGAATCGAACACCCCGCCCTCGTAAGGCACCTCCGGTCCTCCGCTTCCATGGGCCTTTGGTGTCGGGCCAAAGAGCTTTGTGTGGATCTGATCCAGATTGCTCTGTTGGTCTGCAAGCCGGTCAAGGATCATCCCCAGCTCTTTGACGTACCCCTCAAGGATGCTGGGGGCAGTCTGGGGGGCAACAGGGTAATCTGCCGATCTCCCGGGCATCCCGCCCAGCGTTGATGGTCCTTGCGTCGTATAAGACATATGGTTCTCCATTGTTAAAGCCCGTCGATCTCGGCGGCGGCCTTCTTGAATGAGGCGTGCTTGCCTTCATCCACCAGCCACCCCTTTTGCATGTTGGTCAGGGCCGTGAACCATTGGTTGTAGGATGCCGATCCACCCTTGGCGGCCTGCATGCCATCATCGGAGATCCGGGTCTGCCAAGCCTCACCAGCGTCGACCTTAGTCGTGTTGCGCGCGTCGTTGTCGATGCCTTCCTGCACGATCCCCAGCGCCGCGCAGGTCGTGTAGCGCATGCCGTACTGCAGGGATGAGCCTGCCCCTTGGGTGGCGCTCTTGGCGCCCCCGGTGTCGAATGGGATCGGCATGGGCCCACACTCCTCGGTGTAGGCCATGTTGTCCCGGGCAAAAATCAGGATCGCCTCGACGGTCGGCATTTTCATCGCGTCGTTGAACCCTGGCCGATGCGTGATCCTGAGATAGTGGCGGTTCAGGATCGGGTCGATGACGCGCCGCAAATCCTCATATTTGGTGTACTTGCCGATCAGCTTTCCGTTGTGGACGATCATGCTGTCCTTGGTGACAACAGGCATCTCCATCATGGCCGCATTCTTGGCCGCCGTGAACGCGGTCTTGGACGCATAGTCCATCATGGTGATCTGGTGGCCAAGCAGGAGACCGATTTTTCCGGCGTCTATCTCTTTCTCATGCGCCATGCGCACAATGTCCTCCCAGATCACCATCGGATTGAGGCCCGGGGCCGCCACATGCTGCGCTGGCAGGTTCTTCTGGTCGTCAGGCATGGTTGGATTCCTCATATGATCTGGGGTCCTGCCACGAGGCGGCACCCGGAAGTGTTGTCTGCGACTTGATCTCACCGATCAGCATGTCGTTGTTGTCGCGCCGCTCGCTGAGCCGGAGCCTGTTTATCCAGCCCTTGAGTTGCAGGACGGAGCGGATGGAGTGGTGGCTAAGATTCAACTGCTCTGCCAGATCGGCAATCGAGATGTCCCACTCAAGGGGCTTAGCAATCGCCCAGATCCGGTAAGCGATGGCTTGGGACCTTGGGGTGAGCTTGATGGTTTCAGCCATTCCATACCTCCTCGAGCCAGTACGAGCCGTAGGCCGCATCGCCAGCGTCCATGATCGGGCGCACAGGATACCACGGCTGGCCCGCCTCGTAGATCTCCGAATACTTGACGAACGTGGCGATCGCGTTGCGGATCTCACGTTGGGCCTTGAGTCGGATGAAAGTTGCCGCAGCCATCTTGTAGCTCGCCAGCGCCGCCGCCTCGTCGCTCAGCCCGGCCGAGTTCATGCCGACGCTCTCATGAGCTGCAAAGGCTGGAAACTCGACGGCAAAAACATTCGGGATCCCGCTCTTTTGCTGGAACACATACCAGCAGTCCATCGGCAAAGTGCGGGTGCGGATGCTGTTGATGAGATGAACCTGATCTTCATCGGCATCCCCGACAATGCCAAGCCCGCCGGCACGGACAAGCTCGATGGCCTGCCAGTACCCGAACGCCTGAATGTAATAGCGGTTGAACTTGATCGCACTCAAGATCGCGTTCTGAACGTGCTGGCCCCGCGTGTTGTCGAAGGTCTTGAAATCGGTCATGCCCGTCGGGCGCAGGTAGTCGATCCGGCACTTCATCTGGATGCCAGTCTCAGCATCGGTCCACAGGATGGATACCTCTGGCACGCCGCCGGTCAGGAACACCTCGACCTCTGGGTTATTGTGGATCGTGTCAACGTCGATGCGAAGTTGATCATAGATATCACCCTTGATCGGGATGATGCCGCC
Source organism: Alphaproteobacteria bacterium (assembly GCA_040382295.1). Taxonomy (GTDB): domain Bacteria; phylum Pseudomonadota; class Alphaproteobacteria; order Micropepsales; family Micropepsaceae; genus SZUA-430. Next base: position 17,924 of record JBEIFU010000001.1, on the reverse strand, counting down.
CATCTCCGCGTCAAACATTGCGCGCTCATAGTGCCAGACAGACCCCTCAAACCCGGCGTCGATCAGGCGGATGGCCTTGTCCAACACCTTCTCGCCCTTCACCGTCTTCGGCTTTCCCAGCACCTCAAGCGCGGCGCTGATCTCCGCATCGGTGAACAGCGTCCCCTCTGGCATCTCGTTCTTCTCGAGATCCCGACAGTAGGTCGCGTCGAACCGCGCAGGCTCGAACCGGGCAACGTGATAGGCGCGGCCAAGGATCTGCGCGTTTGTCTGCTCCTTCTCCTCGTCGTCCTTGTTCGGGTTGAGCCAGCTCGAGGCCCAGAAGTCAGCCGGGCTGATCATCATCTTCTGAATCCCCGACATCGAGAGCCGCGGAATCTTGTGATAGGCCGCCTCGTCCAGGTCGAAGTAAATGCCATCCGTATAGTCGATAATTTCGGTCACCACTCTTTGCGCTCCATCTCGCCATTGTACCCGCACCAGTAGGCGGCAATCTCGTTCTGTTCTGTCAGCTCGACTTGCTGGCGCCCGAGCGGGTCCATCCATTTGTGCGGCCGAGGGATACGCCCATAGTAGCGATCGCAATTGCCGCGCATTTCCGGTGATCCACCGCCCTTTGAATAATCGCCCATGCCAACTCGCCTATTGCCACGAACGGAGCATGGATGCTATCTCCCCATCTGTCAACGGCTATTTTGCGTCCATATCCGACGTGTGCAGGGTGGCCCTTGTTGGAACAAACAGGACGTAAAGGAGGCGGAATGGCAGATGTCACGCAAACCCTGTCGATCAAGGTGACCAAGGCAGAGCGCAGGATTCTGGCGGTGTGCTGTGATCTCGATCGGCGGACGCAGAAAGACCAGATCATGTGGCTGATGGAGCGCAGACTGGAGGAGCTGGCGAAAAATGGTCACACCCAAGATCCGGAACCTCAAACTGATTGACCCGCCGCCGTCGGTCAACAACGCCACGGTCCCGATAAGGCGGAAGCTCAAGACCGGGGCGTTTCAAGTGGTGAAGGTGGCGAGCAAGGATTACGCCGCTTGGATGACCCACGCGCAGTACCAGCTCAACAGCCAGATCGGTCTGCCCGACAAGTGTTATTGGCGGGCGGACGTAAAGATCCCTGCCGCCAAGACCGCCGCTGACCTGGACAACATGGGCAAGGGCATCTTCGATGCGCTGCACAAGTCCAAGAAGACACCTGATGACAGATACTTGGTGGACTTGCGGCTGAGGTGGTGGGCCGGTGATCATGTCTCGATCTGGCTCGTCGAGGAAGACGCTACGAAGTGGGGGCCGATCCGTGCGGCTTCTGAAAAACTGATCGCCAAATTATCACAAACCAGCCTTTTTGGAGGGCAAACATGAAGACCTATATCGACATCACAGACCCCGAAACGGGAGAAGTGTTCCAGCTTCGTTCCGATACTCTGGTGGGCGACATTCGGGATATGTTCATGGCGCGGCGCCGCATGGATATTCAGGCGACGACATGGGGCAAGCTCTCGCAGGACCAGCAGATGGGCGAGATCTCCGCAGTGACCGGGTTGGCATATCAACTGGTCAACGCGATCGTCGAGGTCGTGGCACAGTCCGGGCGGCCGGTGATCCATGCTCAGCTCAAGAAGTACGGGGTCAAGGATGGCGTCGTGGAGCTGACGGCCGCCGGTCTGGCCGAGGACGAGGTTGTCCTGTCGCTTAACCGGGTCGGCAAGAAGGTGATCAAGATCATCGTGGCGGACGTGGAGCAGTTCGATCAGTCGCGGGGCGAGATCGAGGCGGATCCCGACCAGCCCTCACTGCCGCTCGATGTCAAGTTCACGCCCATGTCGCCCGATGAGGAGACAGCGATCGCCGCCGACATGGACAAGTCGCTTGATGATGTGGAGCGGATGCAAGCTGCGCTTGAGACCGTTGTCGGCCAGATATTCCATGACGAAGCAGAGACCATTCCAGAGTCCGACGCCGAGGCCGAGTCCGACACCGGCGGCGAACCGGAAGACGACGAGACGCTGTCAGCCGAACAGATGGGCTACAACGCGCGGATCAATGGTAGCGGCATCAAGGACAACCCTTTTGATTTTGACGCCGGTCAGGATTTCACTCAATGGGAAGCCGGATTCGATACCGCAGAGGAACAGATCGCAAAGGTCAGGTCTGCCGCTTTGAAGTCTCTTGAAGTGGACGAGATGGAAGGAAATGGAAGCAGTCCTTGCCCGTACAAGGCGGGCGGCTTTGCGGCCACCCTCTGGGGCAACGTGCAGGCAGCAGCACAGATGGCGGTCGAGGACGACGCCACAAAGAGCGGATACCTTGCCGCCGAGAGCGGGCTTCCGCTGGACGCAAACCCCTTCGAGATCGCGCCTCACCTCACATTCTGGGCCGATGGCTGGCTGAGCTGGTCCACCAAGAGCACCAAGAAAAGAGCTTGACCTGATGGGCGTGCGGACATAGGTCTCCGTGTGACCGTCATCGCCCGATCTCTGGTCACCACTCCGCCACAGCCCGCTACCGGCTCGCCCCCGGTGGCGGGTTTCTCTTTTCCGCATATTCGTGTTGACCCATATCGACAAAAAGCATACCTCTTGGAAATTAATATCCATGCGGGGCGATGATGACCGAGACGGTGGTGAAGCGGGCCAAGAAGAAAAACGGGCACTTGCGCATTGACGCCGCCGCGAACCGAACGCGGGTTTACCGATGGTACATGGACAACCCAGGCGGCAGGGCGATCGAGTGCGCCAGATCCATCGGCCTGAGCCAGATCAACACAAACAAGCACGTCAGGGCCATCCGGGCCGGATGGCGGCCTGAATGAACGGTCTCCCCTACTACAAGGCATACCCCCGCGACTTCATGGAAGGCACCATAGGGATGCCGTTTGAATTGAAGGGCGCATACCGGCTGACGCTGGACCTGATTTACATGCAGGGCGGGAACCTTCCTGATGACGCTCGCTACATCTCCGGCCTGCTTGGATGCTCGGTCAGGGCGTGGAACGGATACCGTGAAAAGCTGATCTCAGCGGGCAAGCTGATAGCTGAAAACGGAATTATCTCCAACTTTCGCGCAAGTTTGGAGGTAGATAATTTGAAGATGATGCGGGATAAACAGCGCGAAAACGGATCGAAACCTAAGACAAACAAAGGCTTAACCGAAGCCACGGCTCAGCCACGGCTTAACCATACAGAACCAGAACCAGAGAAGAAAGAAGAAGCTAAAGCTTCTTTGCCACGCAAGCGAGCTGCGCGGCTTCCTGTGGACTGGTTCTTGCCCATGGATTGGGGTGAGTGGGCGCTTGCTGAGGGTATGACCGAAGGCGAGATCCGATCTGAGTCCGAGAAGTTCAAAGACTACTGGCACTCGAGGGCTGGGGCGACGGCGTCCAAGCTCGATTGGCATGCGACGTGGCGGAATTGGGTCCGCACGGCGATCGAGAGAAAACCAACACCCAAGGGGATCAACGGAGGCAAAGATGACCGGAAACAATTTGACGCTGCCCACAGGGAATACACACGTCGTCTCGCTGCAGGAGAGATCAAGCGCGGACCTGACCCTAGCGATCCGTTCGCCGGGCGATGATGCCTATGTGCTGGACCGGGCGCGTGTGGTTCTGAAACTTTACTTTGATCCCGACATGGATCCCCAAGATCGGGCTGCCATGCTGGAGGAGTTTCGAAGGGCTCTCACGCATCTGCCGAAGTGGGCGGTTGCAAAGGGTTTCGACGAATGGGCGCGGACCATGAGCCGCCGCCCTTCACCGGCTGAGATCGGGCTCTTGGCAAGCCGGGCCATGGCGCCGATGGCCGATGAGCTGGCATACCGGGAAAGATTGCAGATCACGGCTGTTCACACCTCGAGGTCTGATGGTGAAAAGGAAAGGGCTGAGAAGGCTCTGCACAGCGCCGGGTTTACGCCCAAGCGGATTGAGGCGGTGAAACGCAACCCCATGGCCCTGACGGTCGAGGACTTTCAGTACACTGAACTTCAAGGCAAACCGCACTGGACGGAGACGGTTGTGCCCGACAGCGCGGAGATGCAGGCGCTTCGCAAGGCGCGCTTGGCAAACCCGCTGATGGCGGCAGGGATGCGCGCGGCGGCAGTGAAGGATGAGGTTGTCGAGGGCGCCGGGAATGACTGGATGGATGAGCCGGGGTTTCATGATCGTGGGTGAGATTGTCAGGTTTCCAAAGCACGAACCCCCCGAGGACGACGAGAAGCCGGAACTTGAGCCCGGCAGCTTTGCCTATCTGGTGGTCGCCGTCCTGATGGTGTTGCGCGCCATGGTGTTCTCGATCTTGGTCGGCTGGGCGATGTTCGAGATTGCCCGCCTCATGACCGCGTCAGCGATCCGGTGGTTCAATGGGTGAGTGGCCGTTTGGGACTTTGTCCGTTGGAGGGTATGGCGTGATCCCGTGTGATCCGCCCTGGCACTTCGCTGGGTATTCCGAGAGCGGAAGCGGTGTGCCGCAGCGCGCGCCAGAGCAGCACTATCCGACCATGAGCTTCGATGACATGGCCGCCCTGCCCGTGGCCCGGCTGGCCGCGTCCGATTGCGCGCTGTTCATGTGGTCGACCTCGAGTCACACCCCGCAGGCGTTCGATCTAGCGCGGCGTTGGGGTTTCACGTTCAGCTCGAAGGCGTTCACATGGGCGAAGGTCAACAAGGGGGCCGCCGCCGATGCGCAGGCGTTCGATCAGGCGACGTGGTTCATGGGCCTTGGCCACGGGACGCGCCGCCAGACCGAAGATTGCTGGCTGTTCATGCGTGGATCCCCGCGCCGCCTTGATCTCGGGATCCGCGAGTTGATCGTGGCGCGGGTCCGTGAGCACAGCCGCAAGCCCGATCAGCAGTACGAGGCGATCGAGCGGCTGTACCTGGGGCCTAGGTGCGAGCTGTTCAGCCGGTCGCATCGTCGGGGCTGGTCAGTCTGGGGCAATGACAGCGAGAGGTTTAACGATGCAGGGTGATCTGTTCGGGGAGCAGCCCAAGAAGTCGGCGGTCCGGACCTTTCCGTGTGTGGTTTGCAAAGAAAAACACGCCCCCTTTGGAAGGGGCGTGGCTTGGCGGTCCGGTCGTGATGGCGAGTGGTTCTGCCTGTCGTGCCTGCCGGCGGATTACTGGAAGTCAACCCCGCTGTTCGAGCGGCCAGACACAAACACCGCCTCGGGAACGTAGGGCTTGCCGTCGGTCAGATCCTCGGGCCTGATCGTGCCGTCCTCCAAAAGGCGCAGGACGCGGTCAACCAACGGCCCGGTCTCGGCCCGCCCGCGCTCGATGTTGCGCCAGTGGGTCAGGCTGATGCCCATGGCCAGCGCCATCTGCGCTTGCGTGAGCTTGAGTTGCTGACGGATGAGCAGCACATGGTAGGATTTCATTGCTTCAACTCCCAAACAGATTGCCTTGCGTCTCTGTCACCACCGGCGCGGGCGGTTTCCAGATCCACGGGCCAGAGGCCATGGGCAGTTGCGAGAGAGCGAAACGCATGTGCTGCTGCCAGCGGGACGACTCCGTTGCCGAGCAATCGCAAAGCGCGTGACCTGGAGGCCAGCCCATGAGCCATCCTACGAACATGGGGTTGAGCCGCCGCTTGCTCCGGCCCTTCCAGAGCCTGCGCCAGACGGCCCGCCCATGCGAGGCAATCACCCAAGCCCGCAGCGGGCGCCAGATCGGGCGCAACTGCGAGAGCGTCGGCCCAGCCATCGGCGTCACCGGGTCCGGGTGGGAAAAGCCGTGGGCTACCGCGTTGGGCAACTGATCCATGTGCAGCCTGCCCGTCCCATTGGTCAGGTGATCCGCCCCGTTCTCGCCCTTCCAGTCCCGTGCCGCTGGTGTCGGCCATTGTGCGGCCCGTGCTTGCTGATCCAGCCCCATTTCTTCCTTCCGGTCCCCGCCCCTCGATCGGAAACTGTCCGATCCCGGCGTCTGCCATTGCCCCTCTGCCACGTCGTTCAGGTTCTGTGACCATCCCGTCGCCGCTTTGCGCTGCTGCCTGATCCCGCCCGGCTGATCCCCGCTGCGAATGTCTCGCGTCTGCAAGGTAGGCCACGATGAAGATCCTGAGCCGTTCATGCGGCGCACCGACTTCAGCCGCTGAGAATAGGCCAGCCGCAGGCGTCCAGCCCATGTCCCATAGTTCTCGCAGCACGGTTTCAAGGCCGAGGCTGACATGGCCGGCGACGTTCTCAAGGAATACCCAGCGGGGTTGGACCTCTCGGATGATCCGGGCAACGTCGGGCCAGAGGTGGCGTTCGTCGTCGTCCCCCTTGCGCTGTCCAGCGGCGCTGAATGGCTGGCAGGGATACCCGGCAAGGATTGTGTCGATTGCGCCCCGGAATGGTCGCCCGTCGAAGGTGGTGACATCGTCCCAGATTGGGGCGTGGGTAAGGTATCCGGCGCGCTGGGCGGCGATGATGGATTGCCGGGGGTAATCCTCCCACTCGACAAAGCATCGGGTGTGAAAGCCGGGCTCTGCGAGCATGAGGCCCATATCAAGGCCACCGGCCCCAGCGCAGAGGCTGAGGCCGTTTCTGGGACGTAACACCAAGTCATCTTGTTCCCTCATATCTTTATGTCCTTTGGTGGCTTGACGCCAGCCTTGGCCCACTCGCTCGCAATCCTGGCAGCATGGGCCAGCCCGTGGACGGTCTCCGATCCGGACTCTGAATGGATGGTCCAGTGGCCGTCGATGACGGTCAGCGGGTATTCCCCGCCGCCGTCACGCGCCACGATCACAGGCGGGGGCGGTGTCTCCCGCCCTCGCATCAGGTTCCAGATCGCCTTGAACATCTCAAACATTGACGGCCTCGATCTCTGCCCGGGTCAGGTGCGTCTCGATCATGTTCAGCCGGACAGGCTTTTCAGCATACAGATCACCGACGCGCCCGAATTGCGTGTAGACATCGCCGTAGGTGGCTTCGCAGATCATGAACACCTCGACGCCATCCGGTCGCATTTTCCAGCGCATCAGCGGCATGATATTGAGCATGTCATCCCAGCGGTCGCGGTCGATCTTCGCAGGCCCGGTCATGAACCGCGCCGACGCAGCCTCAAAGAAGGCGTCCCAATCCTCGGAGATCAGGTATTCAGGCCCAGGATTCCGCGCCAGCGCCTCGGCCGCCAGCGTGACGGCCCGCTCATAGGTCGGACATGCGCCCCAGATGTGGCACTCCCCGGCGCGGTAGACGAAAAAGCGGTAGGGGTCGGCTTTGGTTGCAGTCATTGTCATGCTACGATCCTCGCAACTTCGGCTTCAAACTCGGGGTTTATGATCCAGTCCGAAACGTGGCCGGGGAGAGCCGGAACGTAAAGCATAGCGGCAATCACATGCGGGGTGTCGTATCCGGTTTTCGTGACATCTCCGGACGCTGTGAAAAAAGTGGTCACGCCCTGATTGTGTGTCCGCTTTTCGTAGCTGTCGCGGTCAATCCGCCCAACTTGGCGACCGTCAAGAGAAACCGTCTTGTCGCTGTAAACCGTCATTGTCATCGTCTCGCCCTCAAAACAGGTTCAGTTGCTTGATGCCCGGCGCGTGATCCTTCTCACACCCCGGGATAACGTATTGCTCGCCGGTCGGGGTCAGTTCGGAACGGAACGCCCCCGCAGCCTTCGTGGCGTGGCCGCTGGCTGGCTTGGCGGGGTTTTCAGCTACCACCACCGCCGCCAGGGTCGACTCGGTCCCTCCTGCGCCAAATCTTCCGCACATCATGCCACCTCCTTGTTGATTGCCGCTTGAGCCTCCTCCGGGGTCGGGAAAGATCCGATCTTGCGCCCCTTGACGTAGGCATGAAAGAATCCGCGAAGCTTCCAATATCCAATCATTGCCCTACCTCCTCTGTCAGGCGTTCGTCGTCCTCGTAGATCGGATTCCGCTCCATGTGATCGTAGGTCACCCCAGAGCTTGCCAAATTCATTGCGAGCCACGCCCGGCCGATGTCAGGTGGCCCGCGTGACGTGTTCCGCCATGCCGCACGGTCGGCCAGAACAGAGTCGATGATCTCCCAAGCCCAAGCAGGGGCGCATCGCGTGTGAATATCGCCCTCTGCCCTGCGCACGCACAGGTCCTCCCATTCCGCCGTGATCTGCGCTTGCTCCGCCATGTGATCCTCAAGGTTGCTCATCTCCGGTAACTCCCGCGCCGTTCCCAATCAAAAACCCGTGCCGCCTCTTTCGGGGTCAGCTTGGTCCCGTAGCGTGTGACCCAGATCGCCGCCTGGTCGCGGTCGTGCATGATCGGATCCTCTGCCACGATGGCCCGGTATGCCGCCAGATCACCCGCTGCCCCAGCTTTCAGGACCGTGACCAGATAGGCCAAGGTCGCCTTATCCGGCCCGTGGTAGGCGTAGAGGTTCAGGTCAAGGTCGAGCACCTTGCCGGGGTTCAGTTCCGCCGTTGCAACGCCCTCGCCGTTCAGGATCAGGTTCATGGTTCTTGCCCTCCCACGAATTGCGCCAACCTGGCGGCCCGTTTGGCCTCCACTCCGGCCTTGGTTTCCGCGTCCATCTTCTTCAACCAGTCGCCGCCGATCTGCGAGATATGCCTGATCGTGACCTTGGCCCCAGCAGGTCGGCGCGGCTTGTCAGAGATGCCGATGTGTTTCATCTCCGACCGATCCCGCGCCGCCGCCTCGATCGCGTCAGCCTCGGCCCGCGTGTCGCACTGGATGCAGTAGATCGCGCGCCGTCCCTCCGCCAAGCCCCAGCCCGACAGCGCCTTGTCCTGCATGTTCACCCATATCTCGCCCATGGTCAGGCCCCCATCTGGTAAAGGTCAGGGCGGGAGGCTTCCATCTCAACCGCCCATGCAGTCCGGTCCACCGCGTCAGCCTCATCAGCCCGGTCTGCAATCGTGTCGGCCAGTTCAAGCGCGACCTCGATCAGGTATTCGTCCCGCGCGTTGTCCACGCCGCAAAGGCTTTCGGATTCCTTGTCGTCGCCGTCCTCGTCCAACTCGGTGACAGTCACGATGTTGAATTGCCAATCGTCCTTGCACCAGCCGCGCAGAAACTCGAAGTCGCGCATCGCCGCCCCGGCTGCATATTCCCGCGCCGTCATGGTCGCCCGATGCGCGGCATAGACCGCAGAGATTGCCTTGTTGATGTCCGTGTCCGTCGCCGTGAACGTCCCCGCCGTCGCGGTCCAGCCTTCCGCCGTCTCTTTGGTCACAAGAGGCTCAGGCAGGAAACCCCAGCCTTCGCGCCGCGCCATCCGGCACGCCTTGGCAAAGTCGTAGTAGCGTTTTCTGAATCGGTCCTCGGTCAACACCATTTCACCCGGCAGCTTGGCCCGCTGTGTCCACTCCGAAACTGGCCCGTGTCCGTCGCTGTCGTCCCAAGGCGTGCCTGCGTCGTCGTCGCGCTCAGCCTCAACCCGGAAGGTCCGCCCCCGATGCGTGACGATCTCGCCGCCGCCCATCAGTTCCCAGCCCTCGGTGTCTTTCAGTTCGCCCATTCTCTCGCCCTCTCTCATCGCCGCCACCATGGCGCACGGGATCAGGGTGAACACGTCACCCCTCACCGCTGCGTCATCACAGCCACCCCATCGCCCTGAAACTCGTTTCCCGCCCGTGTCCGATAACAATGTGGTCATGCACGGTCAGCCCCAGCGCCCCGCAGGCCGCCACAATCATGTCTGTCATCGCCCTATCCGAGTCCGAAGGTGTCGGGTCTCCAGATGGATGATTATGCACCAGCACCAGCGCCGAAGCGTCCAGCGCAATCGCCCGGCGAACCACCTCGCGCGGATAGACTGGCACATGGTCAACCGTCCCGTTCCCCATGCACTCGTCCGCAATCAGGCAGTTCTTGCGGTCCAGAAACAGGACATGAAACGCCTCCCGCGTCTTGTGCGCGATTTGCGCATGGCAGTAATCCACCACCGCCGCCCAAGAGGTCAGAATGTCACGATCCTGAACCCGCGCCCGAAGCAGCGCCAAGGCCGCAACCCGCACCGCGTCAAACCCGTCCGCCGCCGCCTCACTCATGCCCGGCACCGCGACCAAGTCGGCCCGATCTGCGCACAACACCCGGCCCGCGTCACCAAACCGCGCCAACAGCGCGTCAACAACTCCCTGCGTGAACAGGTCAGGTTGCATCCGCTTGCCCATTATACCGCCTCAAACATGGGCATGGATGACGACGCCACCACTCGCCCGTTGTGCTTGATCCGAACCGCGTTGATATGCACCACATAACCCCGCGCGTCCGACACATGGCCGTTCACGCCACCCGGCTGGAAAGACCGATTCATCTTCACCCGCCACGCCTCCGCGTTCGCGTTCGTCGGCTGGCCATGCCCCGTCCGATTCACACCGCCCCGCACGTTCCAGACGCACCAGTTCCAATCCCCCGCCTGATCCCGATATTCGATCACGTAGGGACACGCCAAAGACTTGCCCATCACACAGCCTCCCAGATCACGATGCAGGGCGACAGCGCCGCCAAGCCCTCAGCCAAGGTCAGGAAGTCATGCGACGTTGACCGATCCCCAACAGGCCCGTCCGAAAACTGCCATTCAGGATCACCCAAAGCCGCCCGGCCCTTGTAGCATTCAGGGTCAGTCACCTGCCCCATGCCAACCCAATACGTCACCAGCACCTTACCCATGGATCGCCCTCCCCGTCGCCCGAGCCATAAAACGCTTGTGCGCCGCAATCTCGTCCCGCAGCTCGGCCCGCTCGCTCTCGTCCCGCGTGATCCGCAACTCAGCAACCAGCGCCGCAAGCTGCTCCGCAAGGCTCGCCTCGCCAGCCTCACGCCACCGGATCCCCGGCACAATCCGCGCCCCAGATCCGCCACTCTTGCCAATCATCATCGCCCTAGTCCTCTCTCTGGTTGTTCCAGCGTCCAGCCCCCGCAAGGGCTGGCAACAAGATCAACCCGCCGTCGCCAAGTCCCGAGCAGCATTCAAAGCCGCCAAGTCATCAAGCATCACGCCCCAGCGCCGCAACTCCCCCCGCGCAAACTCCCGCCCCTCATCACTCCCGTCCTCAAGGATCAGGATCAGCATGTCAGCCGTCGCCTCAAAGGTCAGCGTCCGCATCACCAAACCCCCCCTTCCGCCTTCTTCGACAGCGCGTTCAGAGCCAACTTGTGATCGTCCGAAAACTTGCCCCAGACCGACGCAATGCTGTTCAGCCCAACCGCATCACCCGGCCCGCTCTCCTCCATGTCGATCAACTCGCCCAGCGGCTTCATGTCATCCATCGACTGCCACAGCGCCTCATAAAGCCCCGGCACAGCCAGAACCCCATCAACACACTCCGCCATCTCGTCCGGGCGGATATACTCCAGACCCTCATGCATCCTAATCGTCGCCATCGCCTCGTTCCTTCCTTCGTTCGTTGTTTGTAGTGTCCGTCAGTGACACTAGGCCGATCACAAAACCCATGTCAAGCCCCCCTGGACGCATAACGGCCGTATTTTAGCCGTTGTGGAAAATTTGCCGCGCCCGTGCTTCGCACGCTATAAACAGCGCACAACAACCCACAGGACAGCACCATGCAACCAATCGCCGCTTTCCGTATTCCCTCCTATGATCAAAAGCTTGCAGACCAAATCTGTTACCGCATCGCATCAGGAGAAACACTCACAAGCATCCTTCAAGAGCCAAATATGCCAACTATGACATCTGTCTGGACGTGGATAAGAGATAGGCCAGCGTTCGCTTTGGCCTACAATCAGGCCCAGAGAGAGCAGATGCGAAGCTGGGCAAATGAGATCATCCACCTTGCGGACGACTCGTCGGAGGACTGGATCAAGGCCACCGGGAAGCGGGGGCAACCGATCAAGCCCACACTCAACCGCGAGCACATCGAAAGGACAAAGGTCCGCATCCAAGCCCGGCAATGGCTCATGGCCAGATTTGCGCCCGAGCAGTTCAGTGAGGCCGTTGCACGAGGCGAGGGGTCAGGCAGCGCAGGCGCCCAAGCGTTGCTCGGCGGCGCATCCGCGAAGGAGTTGGTGCAACAGATGGTCCACTTGCTTGCGCAGTTCGACGTGACCATCCCGGCGGACAAGCTGCGGCTTATGCTCGACGCCATCGACCACGCCTCAACGACAGGTTACGGCCTCAAAACCCTGCCAGCTTCGGACACATGAACACGAGGCATATGCACCATGGGGTGGACGGGGCAGGGACAGGGACAGGCTTGCTCATGGCAGGGGGACAGCGCCAGGTTGACGGATTGCGCTACCTGGTTGACAGGCCATGGCCCCACGATCGGCCCGATGGGACCCACAGGCTGGACAGGCTTGCGACCGCCACCCGCCATGCGCGACCCGGCCCCGGCCCCCCGAGGGGGTGCGTGTATATGGGCCCCTCTTACCCTTGCCCTGTGTGGCCAAAAAAAACGCGATCTCCCATATAGCCCCGAAAATTTTTGTGCTGGGGGATGGTGCTTTCAAAAAAAGCGGCGCGGTTTTGTGGGCATGTGGGCTGTTATATCGTAACAGTTGACGCGGAGATGTGATGGGGTTTAGGAAAGGGAAGGCCGCGCGAGACGAATCTCAAGCGCGGCCTGGATGACACTTGCAAAACCTTGGCAGGGAACAAGCGTCACCGGATTGAGGCGTGATATACTGTAACACGGTCGAGCGCGCAACCCCTGCCACGGAAAAACGCGGTGGCCTTATGCTTGGTAGCGCCGCGTCTGTTGAGACCAGGGCGTTACTAGGTGGAGCTTCGCATAGCGCCCGCACCGATCATTCCTGCTGCGAGGCGGGTGCCCCTATGGTGTAAGCGAGGGACTGCCACGATCAGGCGGTTAGGATGTGGGGCCGGGCGGCGCGGATCGAAACGCGAAGCCTGTCAATCGTGGCGGCTCAAGGCTCTGAGGTTTGAGGCAAGATCACGGGAGACAGATGGTGCTGGCTGGGTTTGATCCCCGGGCTTTAAGCATCATTCTGTCAAACGAACAGCTAAGGATAAGGTTTGAGATGGGTAGTAAGGAAGATTCAGGGGGGAGTGATTACCGGGATTTGGTGGTTCGGGCGGTCAGGCATCTTGGTCATGGCGGCGGCAACATCTCGAACAAGTTGGCTGAGAAGGTGCTTGGCCCATTTTTGAGTGGGCGTCGGCCGCGAAGCGAGCGGGAGCTGAGGTTGTGGCTGATGGCTGCGGCGCGCATGGCTTTGAAGGTGTCTCGAGATCCTGTCCGAGAGAAGGCGGCGCGCGGAGGACCGGACGGGTTCTATGCGTCGTGGGAGTGGAAGGCCGTGAGGTATGAGGCGTTGAAGGTGCACGGGCATCGGTGCCAGTGCTGCGGCTGGCGGCCTGGGGACACCGAGGCTGGCCGGCTTGTTGTTGATCACATCAGGCCCCGGAGGAAATATCCTGCGTTGGCGCTTGATTTGAGAAACCTGCAGGTTCTGTGCAATGACTGCAACATGGGGAAAAGCGACGTTCATGTTGATGACTTCCGGTCGAACAACGCGGAGTTCGCGGCCATGATCAGGGATCTGATCGGGCAGTAGCGGGTGTGGGACTCTGTCTTCTGGGGATGGGTGGTTGCGCGGGAGGGATTTGAACCCTCGGCCTCCAGGGTATGAGCCTGACGAGCTACCGGACTGCTCCACCGCGACGTGTTGTGTTTAGCTTTGGGTTCGGGATTTTGCAACCCGGCCATTTTACGTCTTGCGTGAGGCATAATGGTGTGAGATGGTGTCATCGTGCGCTGATGCACGGTGATGGAGGCGACGGATGAGCGAGATCACGCAACTGATTATTTACAAGACGAGTGACGGGAACAAGCACGATACCGAGGAGGCGGCCAAGATCCACCAGGACCGCATTGATCTTAAGGCTGTGCTTCTGGGCGATCAGCCTGTGTCAGCGGGTCTGTGGAGCCGCGGCATCGAGCCGGCGGCTTTTGCTGTTGCGACTCACATTCTTGATTTCAATCCGGATTTGGGCCGGCGGATCTTGGCCATCACGCGGGCCCGCGCGGAATCTCTGAGTGGCCGACCGGTCGAGTTTAGTGAGTTCAAGGATTACCATGGCGATGTGTTGAGCGTCGGGGTTTTCGAAGACATCGTCGTGATTGAAAGTCAGGACGGCCCGGCATTTACCACCATGCAGTTTGCGCCAAAGGTGGCGCGTGGGATTGCGGGATCTTTGGTGGTTGCTGCGATGCGGGCGGAGGGTTTGAAATGACCGGTCGTTTGTACAGCGAGTATGCAGGGGTTTGGGACCGGATTGGGGCGGCGGGCCGCCCTGCGCTGGTTGCGATGGCGAAGCGGTTTGACCAGAGGGATGGGATGGACAAGGCGTTGGACATGCGTGGCACTGTCCGTCACTGGTTGTTTGGGAAGATTATTCCGTCGCGCTCGATCGAGAAGTCTGCGGAGATGTGGCTGCGCTTGAACCCGGAGGTTGCGCCTTCGGATGCGGCGCCGGCGTATGAGTTCAAGAATGATTGCACGACTGAGCTTGCGCCCAATCCGCCGCCTGTTCGGCCGGGTGGAGTTGAGCAGTTTCAGTTTTTGCTGGACAGCATTCAGCATCCTGGGCCGGTTGTTCGGGTTGAGAAGCCTGCGCCGTTGCCGGATCGTGTTTTGCTGGTGTCTGCCAAGCAGGCTGACATGGCGCGCGTGATGGCGATTTTGAAGCGTATTGGCTGCGAAGTGGAGGTGGTGTGATACTGACGAATGCACAGATCTGCGAGATTGTGATCTTCGACAGCGCCGGCAAGGAGTCCATCAAGGTTGCTCACACCGTGTCGGAGGATGTGATCATTTTCAGGTATGGCAAGCATGCAATGGAGCTCTGTTATGGCGAGTGCCGGGCTCTGGCGAAGGCTTTGAAGGTGATGATGTCTGAGCCGGATCTTGCGGATGAGTTTCCGCCCAGGCTTACAAGGGGAGAGGTGTGATGAAGGGGGCAGTGATGTCTAGAGATGACCCACATTTCCGGCTGCGGATTCCGGAGGTCTTGAGGGATCGGATCCGCGCGTCTTCCGAGGCAAACTATCGGAGCATGACGGCGGAGATCGTCGCCCGGCTTGTCCAGTCTTACCGGCTCGAGGAGAAGGATCAAGAGCGTGACGCGAGTGATTGACCGGCTGGTGACGAGCCAGATCCTTGCGCTGATGCGCGAGGGTTATGGCGTCGAGGACATTGCGATCGGGCTTGATGTGCGGCTCGAGGATGTCCGGTTTCGGTGGCGGGCCCTCAAGTCAGAGGGCCTGCTGGATGAGCTTTACAGATCTTGGAGGGCGAAGTGAGCGACTATGACGCTTGGCGGCTGGCCGGTCCGGATGACGGCCGGTGTGCGGAATGTGGGGGTGGTTATCTTGTCGACTGCCCAGAATGCGCTGGTCATGGCTGTGACGAGTGCGGCTATTCCGGGGAAGTGGAGTGCCCCGCGTGCAAACGCGAGGAGCCTGACGGCGATTACCTTTATGAACGGAAGCGGGATCGGGAGATTGACGATGCGTGACGACAACAATGACGACGGCGACTCGATGGTAGTTGTGGTTCTCCTTCTTGGCTGTGCTGGTTTTGTGGCGATTGCGATCATCGTCGGTGTCCTGTGGGTGCTGCTATGACCTTTGTCCTTTTCATGTGGACGATGGCCGGACATGATCCCTACCGCGTCGGGGCCTATGAGACCATGAACGCCTGCCGGTACGACCTGCCGAAGGTGATCGAGTGGGCGGAGCGTGAAGGGCAGACCCACATCGCGGCCGGGTGCCGGGCAATGCCCTTGGCGCCTTTGACCTCGATCAGACCGGAGGCACGACCATGACCCACGACGACATCAGGGCTGACATGCCGAACCGGATATGGGCTTACACAGTTGATGAATGCGACTTTGAAAATGAGGACGAATACGGTCTGAATGTCCCATTTTGGCATGAAAAGAAGCCCGTATTCGACGCCACCGAATACATCCGCGCTGACCTGCACACCGCCCAGATCGCCGCGCTAGAGGCACAGCTTGCCGCCGCGCTTGCCCGCGCCGAAAAGGCAGAGGCCGACTTGCGTGAAGCCCGTATGCAAATGCTATCCGACGCTGGCCAGGCAGCAGATGCGTATGAAGCCCAACTAAAGGCCGAAGCCGCTTGTGACGCGGTGATGAAAGACCGCGCCTACATCATGCGGCAGAGGGACGCCGCGCTGGCACAGGTGGATCGGGGAATGAAGGCGTGCGACTTGTTTGACGGGCCTGTGAGCAAAAGCCAATTCGTCAATGGTCAGGCGACCGCAGCGCAACAAATCCGCGCCGCCCTTGCGGGGGATGCGCCATGAGTGACTATCGCATACTAGCCGCTGACCTGAACATCCTCGCAACCATGATAACTATGGGCGAGCGCATAAGATGGGGCCAAGACGCCGAGGCAATGGTCAAGGCATCCGAAGCCATCGAAGCCCTGCAAGCCCGCGCCGAAAAGGCAGAGGCTGAACTGCGGGAAGCCCGTATGCAAATGCTATCCGACGCTGGCCAAGCGGCAGAGGCATACGAAGCCCAACTGAGGGCAGAGGCGCAATGCAACGCGGTGATGAAAGACCGCGCCTACATCATGGCCGAGCGTGACAAGACATTCGCGCTGATGTTGGAACGCGCCGAAAAGGCAGAGGTGGAGCGGCTAAAAGCTTTGGTCCGCGCAAGCCTGATAACCCGGCATGGATTGTCGATTGAAAAGATTTATGCGGCTATCGACGAAGCATTGGCGGGGGATGCGCCATGAGTGACCGCGCCGAGCTGACAAAGCTGCTGGAAATGGTGGAGGCGGGGACGGCAACAACGATGGCGTTTGAGGATGCCGGGTTTGATGGATGGGCCGAACTTGCCTATTTTGGCTCACTCGACGCCGCCAAGTCGCTGCATCAGGCGGTGTTGCCAAGGTATAAGCTATCCATGAATGGGCCTGATATAGAAGGAGGATGGCATGTTTACGCTTCCCAAGGCGTTCCACCTGCCACACATGCGTGCCATCCCGACTTGGCCCGCGCATGGCTGATCGCAATCATCCGCGCCAAGATCGCAGAGGGTGGAAGCCATGACTGATATAGTGAGCCTGGACGACTACCGCCCGCACGCTACAGCCTACGTTGTCTGCATGGACTGCGCATGGGATTGGGTTGCCGTGTTCCCGCCGTCTGCCGCCATGCAGCTTGAGTGCCCGTCATGCGGTAAACCAGCCGGTGAACCTGTAGACTATCAAAATACTGATTGGTTTGCACGGTTCATGGCAGGACATAAAAAGAACCAAGAAAGGCGGACGCTGGTCCTGCTGAATGCGGCCAGAATGAGCAACGTCTTATGCCCGCCGCCACAAACACCAATGGCCGGACCATCGCTGACCCGGCCACTAGAGAGGATGAATGAATGACACAGAAAGAACGTGAATCGCAGCAACGCGCTATGGTTCGCCGTGCCATTGGCGAACTACGGGCAGCTATCGAACTGTTCGGGTCAGAGGAAACATGGCATGGCCAGCCTACGGGGTTTCCTGAGCTTAAAGCCAAGGTTGACGAGTTTGAAGATTGGGTCTTTAAGAAAAGCGGCATAGCATGACAGATGCCCGCCGCCACATTTGCTAACATCAAGCCGACTACGTGTTAGTGAAACGGCGAACCGCTAACATGAACCGGATTAGGTGTTAGCCTTGCCGATCATGCGCCGCCGCAAGCGGGATGGGCCACCAGAGGCCAGCGAATGCCGCGACAGAGGCGATGGCCAGCCCCAAGACGAGATGGCCGGATTGATTGGTCACGTGGCCATATGGATCTCCGGGGAAAGCGTCAGGCTCTATGGATGCCATGTTGGACGGTCCTTTCGGGCGTGAATTAGGCGTAAGTTCCCGCCTGCTTGACGAGTGGCTTGCTTGAAATGCTGCCGAGGTTTGGCATCCCACCACCGCTGTTAGCTTCCGTAAGATCGGTTGCAGTCCAGAAGCACTTTGGTTGCGACCCTGTTGG